>NZ_BAAAHE010000025.1 GCF_039525035.1 Sporichthya brevicatena | reverse complement strand
TCATCTCGAGCGGGCTCAAGCCACCGCGCGACCGCCGCGCGGATTATTCAGGAGAGTCCTAGCGGGGCGCGGAGTCGATGACCAGCTCGGCCAGGGCGCGGGCCCGGACGGCCGCACTAGGGTCGAGTGGGTTCTGCGCGCCGACGATGCCGCCGTCGAAGATCAGCACGAGCTGGTCCGCGAGCGACTCCGGATCGGCGACGCCGAGCGCGGTGGCGTCCTCCAGGAAGCACTGCCGGGTCTCGCGGCGAGCCTGACCCAGAACCTCGTTGACGGTCGCGTCGGTGCGCGCCTCACCGGTGGCGGCGAGGAACGGACAGCCCCGCCACTGCGGGCTGTGGGCGAGTTCGTCGAACGCGTCGAAGACCGCGAGCAGGCGCGCCCGTGGGTCGGTGTGCCGGCTGCGGTGCCGCTCGATGCGCCGCGCGCGGGCCTCGCGGCGGCGGTCCAGGTAGGCGCGGATAAGGCCGTCCTTGCTCCCGAACGCGCTGTAGAGGCTGGCCTTGGCCACCCCGGCGTGCTCGATGACGCGGTCGATCCCGACCGTGTTGACGCCCTCGGCGTAGAACAGCTCGTCCGCGGCGCGCAGGAGCCGCTCGCGGGCGGACGGTGCACGCTCCGGGGCGCCCCGGTCCGGCGTGACGGTGCTCATACCGGTTGACTCTAACAGACAGGTCTGTCTACCATCAACGGGCCAGACAGACCTGTCTGGTGAGTCCAGGCGAAGGACCATCTCGATGGCCGCGACCGCTCCGCCCGCGTCCGCCGCACCGGCGTCGACCCGTTTCCGACTCTCGGACGGGGCGGCCTTCGTCCTGCTCTGCTCGATGGCCCTGGCCTTCCTCGCCGCCGCGAGCGCCCCGACCCCGCTGTACTCGGTGTACCAGGAGGAGTGGGGCTTCTCCGCGATCACGACGACGATCGTGTTCTCCGTCTACGCCGCCTCGGTGCTCGGGGCCCTGCTCACGGTCGGCTCCCTGTCCGACCACATCGGCCGCCGGCCGCTGCTGTTCGGGGCACTGGCCGCGCAACTGGTGGCGCTGGTGCTGTTCGCCGTCGCGGAGAACGTCGAGACGCTGATGGCCGCCCGGTTCATCCAGGGCATCTCGACCGGCGCCGCCATCGGCGCGATCGGGGCCGGCCTGCTCGACCTGAGCAAGCTCCGCGGCGCGACCGCGAGCGCCGTCGCACCGATGGTCGGGACCGGCGCGGGAGCCGTCGTCTCCGGGATGTTCGTGCAGTGGCTGCCGGCGCCGGAGCACCTGATCTACCTCGTCCTGCTCGGCGTCTTCGTCCTGCAGGCCGTCGGCGTCGCCCTGATGCGCGAGACCGTGACACCGAAGCCGGGCGCGCTCGCCTCACTCAAGCCGCAGTTCGCGCTGCCGCCCGCGGCCCGACGGCCGCTGATCGCCGCGGCACCCGCGATGGTGGCGTGCTGGTCGATGGCCGGGCTCTACGGCTCGCTCGGCCCGGCGCTGGTCCACCGGATCACCGGGTCGGTCAACCACGTCTACGGCGGCGGGGCGCTGTTCGTCCTCGCCTGCAGCGGCGCGGTCGCGGTGCTCGCGCTGGCGAACACCCACCCGCAGACCTCGATGGTCATCGGCACCGCCGCGCTGTTCGCCGGCGTCGGACTGACGATGCTCGCGGGCGACGTCTCCAGCACCGGCTTCTTCTTCGCGGCGATCGTCGCGGGTGTCGGCTTCGGCGCTGCGTTCCAGGGCGCACTGCGCTCGGTGGCGATGGTTGCCGAGCCGCACGAGCGCGCCGGCGTCATCTCGGTGCTGTTCGTCATCTCCTACGTCGCCTTCGGGGCTCCGGCGATCGTCGCCGGCGTGCTGGTCGTCGAGACCGGGGACATCATGGCGACCTCGTACTACTACGGCTCCGCGGTGATGGTGCTGACCGCGTTCGCCCTGATCGCCCTCGTCCGGCAGACCCGGGCCGCGGCCACCCCGGCGGCTTCGGCGCCGACCGAGGACTGCGCCGGCGCCCGGGTGGTCGGCGCCCTGCGGCCGGTCCCTTCCCCGGAGTTCGACGCCGCCTGAGCCCGTCTTCTCCGGCGTGGCGCGCGCATCCGGGCCCGGGAATGGGCGCGCCGCGCCGGAGAAGACGCGTCAGGGCAGGAGGTTGACGCCGGAGGGGCGGTCCCGCCCGTTGGGACCGCCCCTCCTCTTACGCTCAGCCGCCGATCGTGCCACCGTCCGTCGGCTGATGTTTTCTGCGACTCCCCGGAGGGGGTTCCGGCTCGCCGCAGAATCTCGTTACGAGCAGCCGCTCGTGGAGCCGCAGCCCTCGCAGACGTAGCAGGAGCCGGCGGCCCGCATCTTCGTCCCGCAGGTGAGGCACAGCGGGGCGTCCGCGGTGCGGCCCTGCTGGGCCTCGATCAGCTCGGTCGTCGAGCCCGGAGCCTCCCAGGTGGCGGAGGCGCCACCGGTGGAGATGTCCACGGTCTCGATCGGGGCCGACTGCGCCATGGCCTCGACGTCGACGTCGTCGTCCTCGTCGTCGGCGAAGTAGGACCCGGTCTCCAGCTGGCGCGCCCGCTCCTCGGCGGAGTAGATGCCCAGCGCCGCGCGCTCCTCCGGAGCCATGTGGTCCAGGGCGAGGCGACGGAAGATGTAGTCCATGATCGAGGCCGCCATGCGGACGTCCGGGTCGTCGGTCATGCCAGCCGGGTCGAAGCGCATGTTGGTGAACTTCTGGACGTACGTCTCCAGCGGGACGCCGTACTGCAGACCGATCGACACCGCGATCGAGAAGGCGTCCATCATGCCCGCGAGGGTCGAACCCTGCTTGCTCATCTTGAGGAAGATCTCGCCCACGCCACCGTCGGGGAAGGCGGCGGAGGTCATGTAACCCTCGGCGCCACCGACGGCGAACGAGACCGTCTTCGAGTCGCGGACCTTCGGCAGGCGCTTGCGGATCGGGCGGTACTCGATCTGCGTCGCCGGCGCGCTCGCCGTCGCCGTCGCCTCGTCCGAGCCGGACTTCGACGCCGACAGCGGCTGGCCGACCTTGCAGTTGTCGCGGTAGACCGCGAGCGCCTTGAGGCCGAGCTTCCAGCCCTGGAGGTAGACCTCCTCGATCTCGGAGATCGTCGCCGACTCCGGCAGGTTGACCGTCTTCGAGATCGCGCCCGAGATGAACGGCTGCACCGCAGCCATCATGTGGACGTGGCCCATCGCCTTGATGGCGCGGGCGCCCATCGCGCAGTCGAACACCTCGTAGTGCTCCGGCCGCAGGCCGGGGGCGTCGATGACGTGGCCGTGCTCGGCGATGTGCTCGACGATCGCCTCGATCTGCTCCTCGTGGTAGCCGAGCTTGGCCAGCGCACGCGGCACGGTCTGGTTGACGATCTGCATCGAGCCGCCGCCGACCAGCTTCTTGAACTTGACCAGCGCCAGGTCCGGCTCGATGCCGGTCGTGTCGCAGTCCATCATCAGGCCGATGGTCCCGGTCGGCGCGAGGACCGACGCCTGGGAGTTCCGCCAGCCGTTCTCCGCGCCGACGCGCAGGCACTCGTCCCACGTCTTCGTCGCGAGCGCGAGGATCGAGCGGTCCATCTCGTCCATCGAGCGGATCGCGTCGTTGGCCGCCGCGTGCTTGCGCATGACGCGGGTGTGCGCGGACGCGTTCTGCGCGAAGCCCTCGTACGGCCCGACGACGCCGGCCAGCTCGGCCGACCGCTTGTACGCGGTGCCGGTCATCAGCGAGGTGATCGACGCCGCGAGGACGCGGCCGCCCTCGGAGTCGTAGCCGTGGCCGGTCGCCATCAGCAGCGCGCCGAGGTTGGCGTAGCCGATGCCGAGCTGACGGAACTTGCGGGTGGTGTCACCGATCGGCTCGGTCGGGAAGTCCGCGAAGCAGATCGAGATGTCCATCGCGGTGATGACGAGCTCGACGACCTTCGCGAACTGCGCGGCGTCGAAGGTGCCGTCGTCACGGAGGAACTTGAGCAGGTTCAGCGACGCGAGGTTGCACGAGGAGTTGTCCAGGTGCATGTACTCGCTGCACGGGTTGGACGCGGTGATGCGGCCGCTCTCCGGGCAGGTGTGCCAGTCGTTGATCGTGCCGTCGTACTGGATGCCCGGGTCGGCGCACTCCCACGCGGCCTTCGCCATCGAGGTGAACAGCTCACGGGCGTCGATGTTCTCGATGACCTCGCCGGTCGTCCGCGAGCGCAGGCCGAACTGGCCACCGCTCTCGACCGCGCGCATGAACTCGTCCGTGACGCGCACCGAGTTGTTGGCGTTCTGGTACTGGACGCTGCTGATGTCCGAGCCGCCGAGGTCCATGTCGAAGCCCGCGTCGCGGAGAACGCGGATCTTCTCCTCCTCGCGCGCCTTCGTCGCGATGAACTCGGCGATGTCGGGGTGGTCGACGTCGAGGATGACCATCTTCGCCGCACGCCGCGTCGCGCCGCCGGACTTGATCGTCCCGGCGGAGGCGTCCGCACCGCGCATGAACGAGACCGGACCGGAGGCGGTGCCGCCGGAGGACAGCAGCTCCTTCGACGACCGGATGCGGGAGAGATTGAGGCCGGCGCCGGAGCCGCCCTTGAAGATCAGGCCCTCCTCCCGGTACCAGTTCAGGATCGAGTCCATCGTGTCGTCGACCGCGAGGATGAAGCAGGCGCTGACCTGCTGCGGCGCGTTGGTGCCGACGTTGAACCAGACCGGGGAGTTGAACGAGAACACCTGGTGCAGCAGCGCGTGCGTGAGCTCGTGCTCGAAGATCTCCGCGTCCGCCGGGGTGGCGAAGTAGCCGTGCCGGACGCCGGCGTCACGGTAGGTGTGCACGACGCGGTCGATGAGCTGACGCAGGCTCCACTCGCGCTGCTCGGTGCCGACGGCCCCACGGAAGTACTTGGTGGTGACGATGTTCGCCGCGTTCACCGACCAGAACGACGGGAACTCCACGCCCTTCTGCTCGAAGATGACCGAGCCGTCACGCCAGTTGGTCATGACGACGTCGCGACGCTCCCAGGTCACGTCGTCGTAGGGGTGGGTGCCCGGGGTGGTGAAGATGCGCTCGATCGTCAGGCCGCGACGCGACGCGCCCGCCTGACCCGACGCCTGGCCGGGCACCGAACCCGGCGCTGTCCCTCCGGCCTGCGTGGCCTGCGTCTCGCCGTTCACCATCTCGGTCACGTCGCTTCCTCTCGACTTCTCGTCGTCTGTTGGAACGTCCGGCGAGGCCGGTACATGCCATTCCCCGTGGTTTGTCGTTCAGGCCCGAACGGGCCGGTGATGCTCGGTACTGCTGCTGCTGCTGGGTTCTGCTGACTGGGTCCTGCTGACTGGGTCCTGCTGCTGTTCCCGGTGTTGCCGCTGGTGCGTGGTGCTCAGTAGGTGAGGGCGCGCTCGGCGCGCAGCGCCGCGATCTCGGCCTCGAAGTCCGCCATCGAGTCGAAGTTCCGGTACACGGAGGCGAACCGCAGGTACGCGACCTCGTCGAGGGCCCGGAGGGGCCCGAGGATCGCGAGACCGACCTCGTGCGCCGGCACCTCGGGGCTGCCGAGGCTCCGCACCGCCTCCTCGACCTTGTGGGCGAGCAACGCGAGGGAGTTTTGGTCGACCGGCCGGCCCTGGCAGGCCTTCCGGACGCCGGCCAGGACCTTGTCCCGGCTGAACGGCTCGACCGCGCCGCTGCGCTTGACCACGTTCAGGCTCGCGACCTCGACGGTGGTGAAGCGCCGCTCGCACTGGCCGCACTGCCGCCGCCGCCGGATCGCCGTGCCGTCCTCGGCCGTCCGGGAGTCGACGACGCGGGTGTCCGCGACGCGGCAGAACGGACAGTTCACAGACGGCTCCCGAAACGAATCTTCGACGGATCCCCGCGATTGCCCCGGGGTCCTGTGGATGTGGCTGTTGAGAAGGTGTTGACCCCTTGAGCACAACATGGGGACAACATGTGGGTAACTACAGCGATGTAACTACTAGATGTGGGAACCGTAGGTCCTCGAGACCGCACGTGGCAAGACGGCGACAAAACCCGTTTCGGGGGGCGGGCAGCGCCGCAGGTCAGAGCCGGTGAGGTCGCCGAAACTCGGGCGGAATCGGGCGTGTCCGGCGTGTTCCGGGAATCCGTCGTCGCCCGTCCCAGCCGTCACGGGAACTGGGGACGAACGGTCACGGAGCGGTCACCCGCCGTTAGGGCAGAGCGATCCGCTGGCCGGCCTGAACGCCACCGTCGGACAGTGCGTTGAGGCGGCGGATGGCCTCGATCGTGGCCCGCGGATCGTCGTTCGGCGCCACCTGCTTGGCGATGCCCCAGAGCGTGTCGCCGGGCTGGACGACCAGGTACTCGTAGGTCCGCGCCGGGCCGGCCTCGCCGCTCGCCCGGGTGGAGGTGGAGCCGAAGAGCACCCCGCCGGCGAGGAGTGCACCGAGGAACAGCACCACCACGACAAGGCGGCCGCGCCGGGTGAGGCGCAGCGGCGCCGCCGACGCCGCCGACGCCGGGCGGGCGACGAGGTCCTCGAGCTCCGCCGCGGTCGGCGTCGGCACCAGGTGCAGGTGCGCGCGGGCGGTCGCGTGCCGGGTCGCGTGGGCCGTGTGGTTCAGCGTGCCGTTCATGAGAATCCTCCTCCAGCCGTCCCCGTACGCTCGAACACAGGTTCGATCGAACGTCTGACCGAAGTTCTACACGGACCCTCCGACAATTCCTACGACTCGCTCGAACATATGTTTGATCGTGTCGCCGGTGCGCGCTACGTTTCGGGACACGGAAACGGCCCGGACAGTGCCGGCTACGGCCGGCTACCGCCGGCTACCGCCGGACACGGCAACGTCGAGGAGGACCAGGTGGCGCGATCACGCAAAGGGGAGCCGGCGGCGGAGCCCGCGGGTGAGGTGCACGCCTTTCCCGACGGCCCACCGGACGCGGACGGTCTGACGGCGCGCCAGCGCAAGGTGCTCGAGGTGATCCGCGACTCCGTCGAGCGCCGCGGCTACCCGCCGTCGATGCGCGAGATCGGCGAGGCGGTGGGCCTGACGTCCACGTCGTCGGTCTCGCACCAGCTGACGACACTGGAGAAGAAGGGCTACCTGCGCCGCGACCCGAACCGCCCGCGCGCGGTGGAGGTGCGGCTCCCCGAGGGGGTCGCACCGGCCCCGAACCCCGAGCTCGACGACGAGGAGACGATGCGCTCGGCCCGCCCCGCGGCCGCGTACGTCCCAGTCGTCGGCCGCATCGCCGCCGGTGGCCCGATCCTCGCCGAACAGGCGGTGGAGTCGGTGTTCCCGCTCCCCCGCGAGCTCGTCGGCGACGGCACGCTGTTCCTGCTCAAGGTCTCCGGGGACTCGATGGTCGACGCCGCGATCTGCGACGGGGACTGGGTCGTCGTCCGCCAGCAGCCGGTGGCCGAACCCGGTGACATCGTCGCCGCGATGATCGACGGCGAGGCGACGGTGAAGACCTTCAAGCGCCGCGACGGCCACGTCTGGCTGATGCCGCACAACCCCGCGTACGAGCCCATCCCCGGCGACGAGGCCACGATCCTCGGTCGCGTGGTGAGCGTGCTGCGCCGCGTCTGATCTTCCCTCCGGATCAGATCAACGGGCAGTACCTGACGCCACCTCAGGTTGCTTGTCCGGCGGGGGATTCCCCCCGCCGGACAGGCGCCGGAGCGCACCGAGCGCGACCTCACGGTCGGTGGTGTACCAGAACGGCGGCAACGACGCCCGCAGGAAGTTGCCGTACCGGGCGTTGGCCAGCCGCGGGTCCAGGATCGCGACGACGCCCCGGTCCTCGGCCCGCCGGATGAGCCGGCCCGCCCCCTGCGCGAGCCTGACCCCGGCGTGCGCGGCCGACACCGACATGAAGCCGTTGCCCCCGGCGGCGTCGACGGCGCGCGCCCGCGCGGCCGAGAGCGGCTCGTCCGGCCGCGGGAACGGGATGCGGTCCATCACGACGAGCTGGCAGGACTCCCCCGGCACGTCGACGCCCTGCCACAGCGAGAGCGTCCCGAACAGACAGGTCTCGGGGTCGTCGGCGAAGCGGCGGACCAGGTCGGTGAGCGTGTCGTCCCCCTGGCACAGCACGGGAAAGGCGAGGCGCTCGCGCAGCTCGGCGGCCGCCCACTCCGCCGCCCGACGGGAGGAGAACAGCCCGAGCGTCCGGCCGCCGGCGGCCTCGATCAGCGCGGCCAGCTCGTCGAGCACGGCGGGCCCGAGTCCGTCGCGGCCCGGCGTCGGCAGGTGCCGAGCGACGTAGAGGATCCCCTGCTTGCCGTAGTCGAACGGGGACCCGACGTCGAGGCCCTTCCAACGCAGCGGCTTGTCCTCGCCCTCGGCCGCGGTCTCCGGCTTCTCCCCCGACTTCTCCCCCGTCGGCAGGCCGACGCTGCGGGCGGTGACGTCGAAGCCGCCGCCGACGGCGAGGGTGGCCGAGGTGAGAACGACGGTCCGGGAGTCGAACAGCGCGGACCGGAGCAGTCCCGCCACCGACAGCGGCGCGACGCGGAGCACCCGGCCGCGCCGGTCCTCGACCGCCAGCCAGGCGACGTCGTACTCGGTGGGCGCGGCGAGCTTGGTCGCGACGTCGGCGATCTCCTCCAGCCCGCCGCGCGCGATCTTCTTCGCGAGCAGGACGTCGGAGCTGTCGTCACGTGAGGTCGAGATCGACACCAGCGCGTTGCGGGCGGCGTCGCGCAGCGCGCCGAGTTCGGCGGCGAGCAACGGCGGCATCGGGTTGAGCGGGCCCTCGTCGATGTTGGCGAGCGTCGCGCCGAGACCCTCCGCGACGCCGAGCAGGATGTCGACCTGCCGTTCGTCGGCCACCTTCGCGGCCGCCCGGCCCACACGTTCGACCGCGTTGACCGTGAGTTCGGCCGTCGCGGTGGCCGAGACCCGGTCGACGAGCTCGTGCGCCTCGTCGACGACGACCGCGCCGTGGTCGGGCAGGACCGGCATCGACTCCAGCGCGTCGATCGCGAGCAGCGCGTGGTTGGTCACGACGACGTCGGCCTCGGCCGCCTTCTCGCGGGCGCGTTCGGCGAAGCACTCCGGGCCCTCGGGACAACGCGTCGCGCCCAGGCACTCCCGGGAGGTCACCGAGACCTGGGCCCAGGCGCGGTCTCCCACGCCGGGCACGAGGTCGTCCCGGTCGCCGGTCTCGGTCGTCGCGGCCCACTCCCGAGCCCGCAGGACGTCCTGACCGAGCGCACTCGACGGCGCCGCGACCTCGAACAAGGTCTCGCCGTCGTCCTCGGGGACGCCGCCTCCGACGCGGTGCTTGCAGACGTAGTTGTTGCGGCCCTTGAGGATCGCGAACTCCGGCCGCCGGCCGAGCAGCGGCTCGGCCGCCTCGACCAGACGCGGCAGGTCACGGCGGACCAGCTGGGCCTGCAGGGCCAGCGTCGCGGTGGAGATCACCACCGGCCGGCGGTGCAGCAGGGCGGGCACCAGGTAGGCGAGCGACTTGCCCGTCCCGGTCCCGGCCTGCACGAGCAGGTGCTCCTCGGTCCGCAGCGCCTCCGCGACCGCGTCGGCCATCTGCAGCTGACCCGGCCGTTCCACCCCGCCGATGTCACCCACCGCTGCCTGCAGCAGCTCGCGGACGGACGGTGTGGGCACCGCCCGAGGTTAGATCAGGTCGCCCGGTGGTTAGACCTGCCTGTGGACGACCCGCCGCACCCGGTGTGGCGGGCCGCGCATTTTCGTCGTCCGGGCCCCGAGGCACAGGAAGCCCCCGTAGGGTCCTCCCCGGACGCCCGTCCGGCCGAGGGGAGCGCATGAGGGGCGAGCACCGCCGTCGGCGCAAGCCGGTGGTGACGGGGTGGCGCGGCCGCGCGTTGGTCGCGGTGCTCGGCGTCGGCGCACTCGCGGCCGGGACGGGCGTGATCGCCCTGTCGCAGTCCGACGGGCGCGTGGCCCGGCTCTCGTCCCTCTCGACCCCGACCGCACCCGCGCCGACCTGCGCCGACGCGGCCACGATGCCGCTGCGCGCGGCTCTCGCCCAGACGCTGATGGTCGGCGTCGCCGCACCCACCCGGGCCGAGCTCACCCAGCTCGCGAAGCTCGGGATCGGTGGGCTGTTCCTGCACGGCGACGGCATGCGTGAGCTGACCGACGGCCGGCTGAAGCGGCTGGCCAAGTCCGCCGTGCCGCCGCTCGTCTCGGCCGACGACGAGGGCGGGCGCGTCCAGCGGATCGCGGCCGCCGGCTCGATGCGCAGCGCGCGCAAGCAGGCCCAGCTCCGGCCCGACCAGGTGCGCGCCCTCGCCCGCAAGCGCGGCGAGAAGCTGCACCGGTACGGAATCACGATGAATCTGGCGCCGGTCGTCGACCTCGCCGGCAACAACCCGGCGATCGGCGACCGCGCCTACGCGGCCCGTCCCGACGACGTCTCCCGCTTCGCGGGTGCGTTCGCCGCCGGGATGCGCGAGGCCGGCGTCCTGCCCACTCTCAAGCACTTCCCCGGCCACGGTCGCGCGACGGGCGACTCCCACCGCGGCGCCGCGGTCACCCCGCCGGTGGCGTCCCTGCGGGCGTCGGACTGGAAGCCCTACCGGACGCTGGGCGCGACCGGCACCGCCGTGATGATGGGCCACCTCACCGTCCCGGGCCTGTCGACCAAGGGCCTGCCCTCCTCGCTGGACCCGGCGGTGTACCGGGCACTGCGCACGGAGATCGGCTTCGACGGCCTGGTCGTGACCGACGAGCTGTCGGAGATGAAGGCAGTCCCGTTCGGCATCGGGCAGTCGCTGCGCCGGGCGATCGGCGCCGGCGCCGACCTCGCCCTGTTCTTCGCCGCACCCGCCCGCGTCCCGAAGCTGCTCGACTCGCTCGAACGCGACGTCCGCGCGGGCCGCCTCTCCGAGGCCCGGGTTCGCGAGGCCGCCGGGCGGGTCCTCGCGGCGAAGACCTGCAGCTGACGGTTCGTCAGCTCGCCAGCAGCACCAGCTGCCGGGTGGCGCGGGTCATCGCGACGTAGCGGTCGACCGCGCCGGAGATGCCGGTCCCGAACTCGTCGGGGTCGACCAGGACGACCAGGTCGAACTCCAGCCCCTTGGCCGACTCCGGGGTCAGGGCCGCAACCCGGGGCCGTCCCGCGAAGTCGCGCGCCCCGATGACCGCGGCGACTCCCTCGGCGTTCGCGGCGAGCCAGTCGTCGAGGATCGTGGCCAGGTCGGCGGTCGCGCCGACGGTGACGGGGATGCCGCTGCTGCGGATCGAGGTCGGGACGTTGGCGTCGGGCAGCACGGCGCGGATGACCGGCTCCGCCTTGGCCATGACCTCGGTCGGCGTCCGGTAGTTCACGGTCAGCGTCGCGACGCGGACGCTGTCGAGCCCGACGCGGTGCAGCCGCTCCTCCCAGGTCTCCGGGAAGCCGTGGCGGGCCTGCGCCCGGTCCCCCACGATCGTGAAGCTGCGCGAGGGGCAGCGGGCGAGCAGCATCTGCCACTGCGCGTCGGTGAGCTCCTGCGCCTCGTCGACGACGACGTGCGCGAACGGCCCGGCGTAGGCGTCCACGTCGAGGGTGAGGACCGAGTCCTCGACGAGCACCTCGCGCATGTCCTGGCCGCCGACGTCGCGGAACATCCACATCGTGCTCTCGTGGTCGTCGTCCGCCTCGATCATGCGGTCGATGACGGCGGACCGCTGCTCGCGCTCGAGCGCGAGCTCCGCCGCGTTGGCCCGGCGCCGGCGCGCGGCCTCCGGGTCACCGAGCCGCTGCCGGGCGGCGTCGAGCAGCGGGAGGTCCGCCACGGTCCACGGTGAACCCTCCGGCCGCTGCAGGCGGCGCACCTGTTCGACCGAGAGCCACGGCGCGCAGCGCCGCAGATAGGCCGGCACCGCCCACAGGTCCGCGACGATGTCCGTCGCCTCCAGCAGCGGCCACGCGCGGTTGAACGCGGCCACGAGCTCCCGGTGCTGCCCGAGGAACCGCCGCAGTTGGCCCTCGGCGAACTCCTCCTCCCCGAGCACCTCACGGTGCTTGTCGACGACGATCGTGACCAGCTCGTCCCAGATCGGCGTGCGGGCGTCGTTGTGCGGCGTCCCCGGGTCGGCCGCGGCGAATGCCTCCACCCAGTCCTCCGGCGTCAGTCGCACCTCGGCCCACGGCGTCGTGACGGTCAGCGGGGCCGCCGGCGGCTCCTCGTACAGCGCGACCGCCGCGTCGACCGCCTTCGGCCACGCCGCGGCGGCTTTCAGGCGCGCGAGCTCGGGGTCGGTCTCCGGCTGCGCTGACGCTCCCTCAGGTACGAGGTCGCCCAGGGTCGCAACCAGAACCCCCTCCTCGCCCAGGCTGGGCAGGACGTCGGAGACGTACGACAGGTACTGCACACTCGGCCCGACGAAGAGCACGCCACCGCGTCGTTGCTGCTGCAGCCGCGGGTCGGAGTGGACGAGGTAGGCGGCCCGGTGCAGCGCGACGACGGTCTTGCCGGTCCCGGGCCCGCCGTCGACCACGAGCGCCCCGCGCGACCCGGCCCGGATGATCGCGTCCTGATCGGCCTGCAGGGTGCCCAGCACGTCGCGCATCCGTTCGGACCGGTGCGCACCCAGGCTCGCGAGGAACGCCGACTGGTCGTCGAGCGCGGCGTGGCCCTCCAGCCCGTCGGGCGTGAACACCTCGTCCCAGTAGTCGGTGATGCGCCCACGGGTCCACCGGTAGCGGCGCCGGCTCGCCAGCCCCATCGGGTTGGCGTGGGTCGCACCGAAGAACGGCTCGGCGGCCGGCGAGCGCCAGTCGACGAGCAGGCGCCGCCCGTCGGCGTCGGTGAGGCCGAGCCGCCCGACGTAGACCCGTTCCGAGCCGTCGGCGGGCTGCAGGTGCCCGAGGCACAGGTCCAGTCCGTAGCGGCGCAGCGTCCGCAACCGGGCAGCGAGCCGGTGCACCTCCAGGTCCCGGTCCAGGGCCGCCTGTCCCGCGCTCACCGGCGCGGCCCGCTCGGCCGCGAGCCGCTCGGCGAGCTCGGCGACCGTCCGCTCCAGGCTCTCCGCGATCGCCGCGAAGTGCTCCTCGTCGGCCGCGATCAGCGCCGGGTCGTCCTTGGCCACCAGGCGCTCGGGCAGGTCGAACACGCGCATGCGATCCATCCCCCTCGCTGTCGGGCCGTCGACGACAGATGCAGCCCTACGGCGGGCGATGATCCGGCACACCCCACCTCTTGCGGCAAGCCCCCCAGCGCTTTATACGTTGAAGAGGGACGGGGAGAGCACCCCGTCCCTCGTCATGTCGGGGGCGGACTCCCGCGGACGGCCGGCGGGCCGAGCGCTCAGCCGGCCGCGGCGAACGGGGCCAGCTCGGCCGCCAGGGCCTCCCCGACGCGGGCCCGGATCCGCGTGCCGGTCTCGGTGTGCTCCTCGACGAGGACGTCGCCGTGCTGGTGGACCCGGGAGACCAGGTTGCCGCGGTCGTAGGGCACGAGGACCTCGACCTCGACCTCGGGACGCGGCAGGTCGGCGGCGACGGCCGCGAGCAGGTTGTCGATCCCCCGACCGGTACGGGCGGAGACGACGACCGCCGTCGGCTCCCGGCGCACGAGGCGCTCCAGGACGTACTCGTCGGCCGCGTCGGCCTTGTTGACCACGACGATCTCGGGGATGTTCCGCGCGTCGATCTCGGCCAGCACCGCGCGAACCGCGGACAGCTGCGCCTCGGGCTCGGGGTCCGAGCCGTCGACGACGTGCAGGATCAGGTCCGCGCCGGAGATCTCCTCCAGCGTGGAGCGGAACGCCTCGACGAGCTGGTGCGGCAGGTGCCGGACGAACCCGACGGTGTCGGTGAGCGTGAAGTCCCGCCCGTCGGGCGTCGTTGCGCGGCGCACGGTCGGGTCCAGGGTCGCGAACAGCGCGTTCTCGACCAGGACACCCGCACCGGTGATCCGGTTGAGCAGCGAGGACTTGCCGGCGTTCGTGTAGCCGACGATCGCGACCGAGGCGACGGCGTTGCGCCGGCGCTCCGTGCGCTGGGTCTGCCGAGAGGTGCCCATCTCGGCGATCTCGCGACGGAGCTTGGCCATCTTCGCGCGGATGCGGCGACGGTCGGTCTCGATCTTGGTCTCACCGGGACCGCGACCACCGATGCCGACACCGCCGGCACCCGCCCGGCCACCGGCCTGCCGGGACATCGACTGACCCCACCCGCGCAGGCGCGGCAGCATGTACTGCATCTGCGCGAGCTCGACCTGCGCCTTGCCCTCCCGCGACTTCGCGTGCTGGGCGAAGATGTCGAGGATCAGCGCCGTCCGGTCGATGACCTTGACCTTGACGACGTTCTCCAGCTGCGTCAGCTGACTCGGCGTCAGTTCACCGTCGCAGATGAGGGTGTCCGCACCCTCGGCGACGATGACGTCCCGAAGCTCGCGCGCCTTGCCGGAACCGACGTAGGTGGCGGGGTCCGGCCGGTCACGCCGCTGGGTGAACCCGTCGAGGACGACGGCGCCCGCGGTCTCGGCCAGGCGGCGCAGTTCGAGCAGCGAGGTGTCCGCCTCCGCGGCGGTGCCGGAGGTCCAGACCCCGATCAGCACGACCCGTTCGAGTCGCAGCTGCCGGTACTCGACCTCGGTGATGTCCTCGAGCTCGGTCGACAGGCCCGGGACCCGGCGCAGGGCGTGACGGTCGGCGAGGTCGAACTGGTCACCGTCACGGTCCGCGTCGTCGAGAACGCTCTCGTCGAGAGCGCCGGAGACCTCGTCGAAGTCCTCGAAGGCCTCGAAGTGCGGCTGTCGTGAGGTGCTCGTCATACCGTCCCTGTCGTCGCGCCGGTGGAAACGACCTCAGCGTGACACGGATCTACCCCGTCACTCGAGCCAAATTCCGCCCCGAGCAGCCACGTTCCCTCGGCGACCAGGACGGCCGGACCGGTCATCTCGACGTTGCCGTCGGCGGTGAGCGTGATCAGCAGCGGGCCGCCGGGCTGCTCGACCCGGTAGGTCGTCGGGGCGCCCGCACCCGCGCGACGGGCCGACGCGACCATCACGGCGCACGCACCGGTCCCGCAGGCCTGCGTCTCCCCGACCCCGCGCTCGTGGACGCGCATCGCGACGTGACGCGGGCCGCGGACGAGGACGAACTCGACGTTGACCCCGTCCGGGAAGGCGCCGGGCGTGACCTGAGGAGGCGTCAGGAGGTCGCCCGCCTCGGCGAGGTCCTCGACGAAGACGACGGCGTGCGGGTTCGGCATCCGCACCGCGAGCGCGGGCCAGGTGCGCGAACCGACGGTCACGTTGATCGCGCCCAGGTCGGGCAGGGCGTACGGGCCCATGTCGACGGTGACGTCGCCGGTGGCGCCGCAGGTCACGGTGCGGACCCCGCCGCGGGTCGCGACGAGGAACTGGCCGGGAGCCTGGTGCCCCGCGTCGACCAGGTACCGGGCGAACACCCGGATGCCGTTGCCGCACATCTGGGCGACGGAGCCGTCCGCGTTGCGGTAGTCCATGAACCACTCGGCCGCGCCGCGGTAGGGCGCCGCGTCGGGCTCGGCATCGGTGCGGACGACGCGCAGGATGCCGTCTCCGCCGATGCCGGCCCGCCGGTGGCACAGCGCGGCGACCGTGGCCGCGTCGAGGTCCAGGGCGCCGTCGAGGTCCGGGATCAGCACGAAGTCGTTCTCCGTGCCGTGGCCCTTGACGAACGCGATTCGCTCCATGGTTCTCAGAGTACGGACCCGGCCCGGTCCGTGCCTGCCGGCAGCGGCCGCTCGAGGGCCGCGAGGGCGGCGTCGATCAGCTGCGGGTGGTCCGCGGGGAGCCAGCGCACCCGGGCGTCGCGGCCGAACCACGCCATCTGCCGGCGGGCGAACTTGCGGGTGGCGCGCTTCGTCTCCGCTCGCGCGGCGTCCTCGTCGCAGGCACCGTCGAGGAACTGCAGCACCTGCGCGTAGCCGAGCGCCTTGGACGCCGTCCGGCCCTCACGCAGGCCGCGCGGCATCAGACCGCGGACCTCGTCGACCAGGCCGGCCGCCCACATGGCGTCCACGCGGTCGTCGAGGCGCCGGTCGAGGGTCTCCCGGTCCGCGCCCAGCCCGATCTGCACGGCCGGGCGCACGTACCGCGGGTCGGGCAGCTTCGCGGTGAACGGCTGACCGGTCAGCTCGATCACCTCCAGCGCCCGCACGATCCGGCGGCCGTTGCCGGGCAGGATCCGCTCGGCGGCGACCGGGTCGAGCGTCGCCAGCCGGGCGTGCAGGGCGGGCGCGCCGACCTCCTCCAGCTCGGCCTCCAGCCGGCCGCGCACCTCGGGTTCGGTGCCCGGGAAGTCCAGGTCGTCCAGCACCGCGCGGACGTACAGGCCGGACCCGCCGACGAGGACGGCCGACTTCCCGGCCGCGAGCAGGTCGGCGACCACCTTCCGCGCGAGGCGCTGGTAGACCGCAACCGCGGCCGGTTCGGTGACCTCCCAGAGGTCCAGCAGGTGGTGCGGGACACCTTCGCGCTCGGCGGGCGTCAGCTTGGCCGTCCCGATGTCCATGCCGCGGTAGAGCTGCATCGAGTCGGTGTTGACCACCTCGCCGCCGAGGCGTTCGGCCAGCTCGATGCCGAGGGCCGATTTCCCGGTCGCGGTCGGGCCCACGACGGCGACGACCAGCGGCTCGGACATGCCGTCAGTCTCCCAGGCGCGCCGGTGGGAAGGTTCCCGCGCCCACCCCGGGGAAGGACGTAGGTGACCGCACACGAGCCCGGGAGGCACCACATGGGCAAGCTCGACGAGCTCAAGAACAAGGCCAAGGACATGGTGAGCGAGAACCGCGACCGCATCGAGGACGGCCTCGACAAGGCCGGCGACATGATCAACCAGCGCACCGGCGGCAAGCACGGCGACAAGATCGACCAGGGCCTGGAGAAGGCCAAGCAGGGCCTGGACCGCGCCGAGGGCAAGGCCGGGGACGAGAGCGCTCCCGCGCCGCAGGCGCCCCAGACACCGGAGGCGACGCCGGAGCAGCCGCCCGGTCCGCCGATCGGCTGACCCGAATCCCGATAACCTTCCGGGCGTTGCGTTCCAGCGACGCCCGGGAGGCGGTCATGGGTAAGTTCGGCGATCTCGTGAACAAGGCGAAGGACCTCGCCACCGAGCACGACGACAAGATCGACGCCGCCGCCGAGAAGCTCGGCGACCTGGTCGACGGCAAGACCGGCGGCAAGTACTCCGACAAGATCGACACCGGGGTCGAGAAGCTGCAGGGCCTCGTCGAGAACGACGGCAGTTCCGCCTGACCCTCCGGCGTCGGATCCCTGGCGTCAGATCCCTGGGTCAGAGTTGCCCGAGGTGGAAGGGCAGCCCCTGATCGTCGGTGCACTGTGACCACTGGCCGTACGGCTGGTGCTCCGGATCGGTGGCGGTGCCGCCGGCCTCACGGACGCGCTCGACCGCGGCCGCGATGTCGTCCACGCGGTACATCGGCACCAGTTCCGGGTGCTCCGAGCCGCCGGCCACCCCGGTCATCGGGGCGGGTCCGTCGACGCCCCAGCCGTCCGCGACCCGGCCGGGGCTGAACGTCCACCCGAACACCGACTCCGAGAACGCCCGGAAGCGGGCCGAGTCCGGAGTCAGGACCGTCACGTACGCGACGTCCCCGTGGCGCTCCCCGTTCGCCGCCGGCCGCGGCTCCCCCGGCCCCCGCTCGTGCAGCGAGAACGGCAGGCCCTGATCGTCCACGCAGTCCGCGCTGCGCCCGTACGGGGTGTCCTGGGGGTCGCTCGCACGCCCACCGGCGGCACGCACCCGCGCGACAGCGGCGTCGATGTCCGCGACGGCGCGGGACGCGAACGCCCCTGGCCGCGGGTCGGGCCAGAACTCGGCGTTGGGGGCGTCCAGGGCCACGATCGCCCGCGACATCGAGCCCGACACCGCCCGGGCGTGCGGGTTCCGCTCGGCGAACGTCCAGCCGAGGACGTGGGCGTAGAACGCCTCCGCCCGGTCGAGGTCGCGGACCCACAGCGACAGGTAGCCGACGTCGCCCTCGCCCTCGGCGAACCCGGCGGGTGCCGCGGCCTGGTCCAGCAGCCAGCGGTGCCCGAACGGGTCGCGGACCACGCCGTTGCGGCCGTAGGGGTAGTCCGCCGGCTCCCGCTCGACCGTGGCTCCTGCTGCGCGCGCCGCGGCGACGGTCGCGTCGACGTCGGTGACCGCGAGGTGCAGCGTCACCGACGTGACGCCGGTGGGCGCACCCAGATCCAGATCGGGGAACTCGTCGGCCAGGTAGAGCCGCGCCCCACCGACCCGGAGCTCCGCATGCCCGATCCGCCCGTCCGGCATCTCGTAGGGCGGTTCGGCCACGAGGGCACCGAACACCTCGGCGTACCAGCCGATCGCGCCCCGGCCGTCCGCGACGGTCAGGTACGGGGTCAGGGCGGTGGTCAGCGGCGGCAGGGTGGCCGTCGGCTCGATCTCCAGGGCGGTGCTGCTCACATCGACTCCTTCCGGGGCCGCGAGGGCGCGCTCCAGGCGCGCTCGCAGCCGGGCCGCGAACGTCGGGTCCGGGCCCACGGGGCCGTCCGGGCCTCGCAGGACGTCCAACGGGTCAGCCACGGTCGACCTCCTTCCCGGTCGTGTTCTCCTCGACGGCGGTCTCGTCGTACGCGGAGCGGAATGCCGCCCGGGCCCGGACGATCAGGGCCTCGGTGGCGTGGCGTGTGCGACCGAGCGCGGCAGCAACCTGAGGGACCGTCAGGTCATCCAGGTAACGCAACGTCAGGGCCACGCGGTGGTGCGGTCCGAGCCGCTCCAGGGCGGCCTGCGCCGTGAGGGCGTCGAGGGTGGCGTCCCACGGGTCCTCCGCCTCGGCGGGTGCCTCGACGGCCCGCAGATTCCGTTCCTCGCGCGCCAGGCGCCGCCAGTGGTCGACGAGTTTGTGCCGGGCGGTCCCGATCAGCCAGGCGACGTCGATCGCCGGCGGATCGGGTCGCCGCGTCGCGTCGACGGCGGCCAGGAACGTCTCGGCCGTCAGGTCCTCCGCGACGGCCCGCGTCCCGCACCGACGCAGCAGGTAGCCGTACACCTGCGGGAGCGCGACGTCGTAGAGCGCAAGGAGGTCCTCCTCCGCGTCCGCTCTCGCCGATTGCGCGCTCACATCCTCATCGTCGTCGCTCGCGGGAGAACTCCGACGCCTCCCGCGCCTCTTTTTTCGCGATCGGCCACGGGCTAGGCTGCCGATATTCGAGACAGGGAGTCGCAATAATGCTCTTCTCCTGCAGCTTCGCGCCCGCGGCGGACACGCCCGACCACATCGCGTTCGCCGAACAACTCGGCTTCCACCGCGCCTGGTGCTACGACTCGCCCGCCGTGTTCACCGACGTCTGGATGACGCTCGCGCTGGCCGCGCAGCGGACGTCCCGGATCGGCCTCGCCCCGGGCGTGCTCGTCCCGCACACGCGGCACGTCATGACCGCGGCGGCGGCCGTCGCCACCCTGGCCCGCCTGGCGCCCGGCCGGGTGGCCGTCGGCGTCGGATCCGGGTTCTCCGCGGCCCGGCTGCTCGGCCGGCCGCCGGTGCGCTGGGCCGAGGTGGAGAGCTACGTGGAGACGCTGCGGGCCCTGCTCCGGGGCGAGGAGGTCGAGCACGAGGGCCGCCGGCTGCGCATGCTCCACGAGGACGGCGTCACGGTCGCTCGCCCACTGGAGGTGCCGATCGTCGTGGCGGCGGAGGGCCCCCGGGGCCTGGAGGCCGCGCGTCGCGTCGGCGACGGCGTCAGTTCCTCGCTGATGGATCCGCCCGCGGG
Source organism: Sporichthya brevicatena (assembly GCF_039525035.1). NCBI lineage: Bacteria > Bacillati > Actinomycetota > Actinomycetes > Sporichthyales > Sporichthyaceae > Sporichthya > Sporichthya brevicatena. The sequence goes on along the minus strand of NZ_BAAAHE010000025.1, from coordinate 80,498 downwards.
CTTCGACTGGTCGCTGCGGGTCGCGCTCGGCACCGTGCTGGCCGAGGGCGAGTCGCCGACGTCCCCGCGTGTCGTCGACGTCGCCGGACCGGCCGCCGCCCTGGCGTACCACGGGATGTACGACTTCGGCTGGCTCGAGGCGCTGGAGGGCTTACCCAACGGCCGGGCCTGGCGCGAGCGCGTGGAGGCGATCCCGGCGTCCGCCCGGCACCTGACGATCCATGAGGGTCACGCCCACACGTTGAACGCGATCGACCGCGAGCTCATCCCCGCCGAGTTCGTCGCCGCGGCGACGTTCACCGGCACCGCGGACGAGCTGCGCAAGCGGCTCGACGACCTCGAGTCGGCGGGCGTCACCGAGGTCAGCTTCCACATCGCGAACCGCGACGCCCCGCGGGAACTGGAAGCGTTCGCCGCGCTCATGCGCTGATGCGCCGATGCGCCGATGCGCCGATGCAGCTGAGTCACTCCCGTCCCAGGAGGGGTGACACCCTTTCTGGCGCCGAAAAGGGTGTCACCCCCACGGGCAACCCCCGGAGGCGAGCGACCCCTCAGACCCGCAGCCAGGAGGCCACGAGGTAGCCCACGCCGTAGGGGGCGACGTCCGCGTGGAGGGTCGCCTGCCAGGAGCTCCCCCGGGCGGCCCCGGCGAGGACCTGCCAGGCGGGCCGGCCGGCCGCCATCAACTGGTGCGCCAGGGCGACGTCGAGGCCGAGCAGCGCGTCGACGTCGGCCGCGGCGAGGGCGGCGGCGACCGCTGCGTCGAAGCCCGCAGCGCGGTCGTCCAGGTGCCCCGGCGCGGCCGCGGATCGCCGGGCGCTCGCGTCGCCGAGCACGAGCAGCAACGCGGGAGGGCCGGGCGTCAGCGACTCCCCCAGCGCCGCGCAGGCGGCGAGGTCGGCGTCGGCGGCGATCGAGTGCAGGGCGCGCGGCCCGTCCCACCCGGCGCGGTCCAGCAACCAGCGGCCGACGGTGAGGGAGAGCGGGAGCTCGGCCGGCGGCCCCGGCAGTCCGAAGCCGGCGAGGGCCCCGGCAGCGTCCGGCTCCCACGCGGCGGTGGTCGGCCCCGCGCCGACGAGGACGACCCGCTCCGGGCCGGCGGCGAGGCCGACCTTCAGCGCGGCGTCGCACGCCGCACGCAGGTCGTCGAGCTCGGGGGACGCACCGGAGGCGACCTCGGGGATCAGCAGCGGCGGGTGCGGACAGACGACGGCGGCGAGCACCGCCCGAGGCTAACCCCGGGCGGGCCCGCCGCCGTCCGCGACTCCCCGGTCGGCCGACCGGCCGACCTTCTACTGCGTCTTCTTCTCCACGCCGAAGAACGTGTCCTTGCCCGGCCCACCGATGCCGGTGTCCGTCCCCTTGCCGCCGTGGATCTCGTCGGCACCCTTCTGCCCGAGCAGACGATCGTTGCCCTGATTACCCGTCAGAACATCCGCACCCGCGCCACCGCGGATCACGTCGTCGCCCTTGCCGCCGGAGATGAAGTCCGCACCCTTCGACCCACGCAGGTCGTCGTTGCCGTTCCCGCCGTAGATCCGGTCATTCCCCGAACCCGCGCGGATCACGTCATTTCCACCGTTGCCGCACAGGATGTCCCCGCCACCCTTGCCGACGATCACGTCATCCCCGCCCAGACCGCGGATCAGGTCCTTCCCCTTCGTCCCGACCAAACGGTCCTTGCCCTTGGTCCCGGTGATCAGCTTGTAGCCCGCCGGAACCGGAGCCTTCGCGTTGCACACGTGCAGACCCGACGCGGGCGGCTTCACCGCGTCCGGCAGCCGCTGCCACGAGGAGGGAACGACGAGCGACCCGCTCGCCAGGGGCGGCCCCGCGGCGTGGGTCGGGTCGGAAACGCTGACCACGCGGAGTGCACTGGACGTCGACTCCGTCTCCGGGTCCGCGACCAGGTGAGCGAAGGCGACCTTGGTGCTGTCGGGGGACCACACCGGGAACATGGCCGCGCCCTCCGCGACCGCGGTCAACGCAGTGACCGTGCCACCCGCCGCGGGCACCAGTCGCAGCTGCGCATCCTCCGGGTCCGGCATCTCGCTCGCGGTGCCGAAGGCGATCCACTTGCCGTTCGGGGAGTACGTGGGCAGGGGTGTGTCCTCCGAGCCGTCGCACGCGAAGGTCGTGACCGGGGTCCACGCCGCACGGGCCGCATTCGTCGCGGTGGCCCCGACCGTGAACACGCCGCACTCCCAACCTTCGGCCACCTCGTACCGGGCGCCGAAGGCGATCCGCTTGCCGTCCGGGGAGAACTGCGGCGCCACCGCGGTGCCCGCGGCCGGGTCGGTCACGCGCTGCGCCGCGCCGGTGCTCACGTTAGCCCGGTACACGGACTCCTCGGACATGCTGTTGAGCACGACCTGCTTGCCGTCCGGGGAGAAGATCCCGTGGCCGTTCGCCGACAAGCCCTCGACGAGCCCGAAGGCGGCCCGGTCGGCCTCCGGGGCCATCCGCTTCTCGGCCTTGGTCGCGACGTCGACGATCCACGTCTGGATCGATGGGGACCCTCCCTCCCCGCCCGCCACCTGGCGGGTGAACGCGAGCTTGGTGCCGTCGGGCGAGAACCCGGCGACGACGTCCAACCGCGCCGGCCCCTCGCCACCCGCGGTCTGCGTCACCGCGACGGGGTTCGACCCGTCGGCGTTAGCGACGAACACGCGGACCGACGGCGCCTCGCCGACGGACCCGCGGGAGAACGCCACCTTCTTCCCGTCCGGCGAGTACACCGGGTAGACCGCGACCGTCACGCCGGCGTCGCTCACGGAGCCCGCGCTGATCGTCTTCGGCGTCCCTCCGGCGGGCGAGACGGCGTACGCCGACGGGACCTCCGGTCCGTCGCCCACGTCGCCGCCGGTGTACGCGATCATCCCGTTGCCGGCCGCGGCCGCGGGCGCCGCGAGGCCCGGGAGCCCGGCGAGGGCGACGGCCGCGCCCGCGATCACCATCCCGGTTCTGGTGATGGTCCTGTTCCCTGTGTGTGCGCCTGCGCGCAGCGTCGACCGAAGCCCCCGCATGAGGTCCCTCCCCTGACGATTACCGACCCGACGGGTCTACGCGGCATGAACACCCCGTGGCAATGCCGTTACCCACCGTTTGCACTGTGAATGCGCTGAGACTAACTCAACCCAGGCGATCAGCGGCAGAGCCGCGCGTGCAGGGCAAGGGCGGACGTGTCGGACAGCGATGCGATCTGGTCGAGCACCACCCGACGCCGGGCGGCGTCGTCCGCCGCGGCGGTGAAGTCGACCGCGAACGCCGGGTCGAGGGTTTCCGGCGCGCCGGTCTCCAGGGCGTCGACGAGCTCGGCGATGACCGCACGCTCGCGGGCCTGGAGCGTCTCGCGGGCCTCGGTGTGCATGACGTACCGGGCGGCGACGGTCTTGAGCAGCGCGATCTCGACCTGGGTCTCGCGGGGCACGCAGAGGTCGGCGGCGTAGCGGGTCAGGGGACCCGGCCCGTGGTGCTGCCGGGTCGCGGCCTGGGCCGCGAGGCAGAACCGGCTGATCAGCTGGCTGGTCATGTTCTTCAGCGCCGCGAGCCCCCGCCGGGTCCGGTCCGGGTGCTGCGGCCACCACGGCAGCTGCGTGAGGGTCGCGGCGGCGTCGTCGAGCTCGGCCGGGTCGAGATCGGAGAGGTAGTTCCGCGCGGCCAGCGCCGCCAGGTCGGCGCGCTCCCCCGCCGAGCCCAGCGCCCCGAGGTCGATCATCCCGGCCTGGATGCCGTCCTCGACGTCGTGGACGGAGTACGCCACGTCGTCGGCGAAGTCCATGACCTGCGCCTCCAGGCACCGCCGCCCGGAGCGCGCGCCCGCCCGGAGCCAGGCGTAGGCGTCGGCGTCGTCCGGGTAGTGGCCGAACTTGCGCAGGCCCTCCCGGCGCGGCCACGGGTACTTCACGGTGGCGTCGAGCGCGGCCCGCGTCAGGTTGAGCCCGACGCTGCGGCCGTCGTCGCGGAACGTCTTGCCCTCCAGACGGGTGAGGACGCGCAACGTCTGGGCGTTGCCCTCGAACCCGCCGCACGCGAACGCCGCGGTGTCGAGCGCGTCCTCCCCGTTGTGCCCGAACGGCGGATGGCCGAGGTCGTGGGCGAGGCAGGCGGTCTCCACCAGATCCGCGTCGGCCCCGAGCCAGGCGCCGAGTTCCCGGCCGATCTGCCCGACCTCGAGCGAGTGCGTGAGCCGGTTCCGCGCGAAGTCGTCGGTCCCCGGGGCGACCACCTGGGTCTTGGCCGCCAGGCGCCGCAACGCGGCCGAGTGCAGCACGCGCGCCCGGTCCCGCGCGAACGCCGTCCGCTCGGTCGACTTGGGCGGCTCGGCGACCCAGCGCTCGGCGTCCGCGTCGCCGTACCCGGCGGGGTACCCCTCACTGTCCATCAGACGCCCACCCTAGGCCGCCCCGACGACACCGTGCGTCCGGCCAACTGTGGGCTATAGGCCCCAGTCGGCCGGACGCAACGGGAAGGGTCAGCGCGTGTCGGAGCCACCCGAGCCCGCGGCGCGGCCGGCCTCGAGGCGGGCGACGGGGACGCGGAACGGGGAGCAGGAGACGTAGTTCAGGCCGACGCCGTGGAAGAAGTGGATCGACTCCGGGTCGCCGCCGTGCTCGCCGCAGACGCCGAGCTTGAGGTCCGGCTTGGTGCCCCGGCCCTCGGTGGAGGCGATCGAGACGAGGCGGCCGACACCCTCACGGTCGAGCGACTCGAACGGCGAGACGCCGAAGATGCCCTTCTCCAGGTACTGGGTGAAGAACGCGGCCTCGACGTCGTCGCGGGAGAAGCCCCACGTGGTCTGGGTGAGGTCGTTGGTGCCGAAGGAGAAGAAGTCCGCCGCCTCGGCGATCTGACCGGCCGTCACCGCAGCGCGCGGCAGCTCGATCATCGTCCCGATCGGGATGAACGAGAGGTCCACGCCGGTCTCGGCGGCGACCGAGGTGAGGATGTTCTCGGACTCCTCACGCATGAGCTCGAGCTCCTGCACGGCCCCGACGAGCGGGATCATGATCTCCGGGAGCGGGTCGCCGCCGGCCTTCTTGCGCTCGGCCGCGGCCTCGGCGATCGCGCGGACCTGCATGCCGAACAGCCCCGGGATGACCACGCCGAGGCGCACACCGCGCAGACCCAGCATCGGGTTCGCCTCGTGCAGCCGGTTGACCGCCGCGAGCAGCTCGCGGTCGTGGCCGGGGTCCTCGCCCTTGGCCTCGGCGACCGCGACCTTGACGGCGAGATCGGTGAGGTTCGGCAGGAATTCGTGCAGCGGCGGGTCGATCAGACGGACCGTCACGGGCAGGCCGTCCATCGCCTCGAAGATCTCGAGGAAGTCCTGCTTCTGCAGCGGCTCGAGAGCGTCGAGCGCGGCCTTCCGCTCCGCGTCGCTGTTGGCGAGGATCAGCTTCTCGACGTGCTGCGCGCGGTCACCGAGGAACATGTGCTCGGTGCGGCACAGGCCGATGCCCTCGGCACCCATGCGGCGGGCGCGGGCCGAGTCCTCGGGGGTGTCGGCGTTCGTCCGTACCTTCAGCGTGCGCGTCGCGTCGGCGTGCGTGATCAGACGGTGCACCGCCTTCACCAGGTCGTCGCCGTCCTCGGCGGCCAGCTGACCCTCGAAGTACTGCACGACCGGCGACGGCTGGACCGGCACCTCGCCGAGGTAGACCGCGCCGGACGAGCCGTCGATCGAGACGACGTCACCCTCACGGATCGTGATCCCGCCGGGGGCCTGGATGGTCTTGGCCCGGGTGTCGACGTCGAGCTCCTCGGCGCCGCACACGCACGTCTTGCCCATGCCGCGGGCCACGACCGCGGCGTGCGAGGTCTTGCCGCCGCGGGAGGTGAGGATGCCGGCCGCGGCGATCATGCCGGACAGGTCGTCGGGGTTGGTCTCGCGCCGGACGAGGATGACGGCCTCGCCGCGCTCGGCCCACGCGACCGCGTCGTCGGAGGAGAACACGACCTTGCCGACCGCTGCACCGGGCGAGGCGTTCATGCCCTTGGTGATCTGCTGCGGCTTGCCCGAGGTGTCGAACTTCGGGAACATCAGCTGGGTCAGCTGGTCGCCGGTGACGCGCTGCAGCGCCTCGTCGAGGTCGATCAGGCCCTGGTCGACGAGCTGGGTCGCGATGCGGAACGCCGCCCCCGCGGTGCGCTTGCCGACGCGGGTCTGCAGCATCCAGAGCTTGCCGCGCTCGATCGTGAACTCGATGTCGCACAGGTCGCGGTAGTGGTTCTCGAGCTGGGTCATGATCTCGAGCAGCCGGTCGAAGGACGGCTTGTCGAGCTTCTCCAGGTCCTGCAGGGGCAGGGTGTTGCGGATGCCGGCGACGACGTCCTCGCCCTGGGCGTTGGACAGGTAGTCGCCGTAGAGGCCCTGCGCGCCGCTGCCCGGGTCACGGGTGAAGCAGACGCCGGTGCCGGAGTCCATGCCGAGGTTGCCGAACACCATCGACTGGACGTTGACCGCGGTGCCGAGGTCGGCCGGGATGCGCTCCTGGCGGCGGTAGAGGATCGCGCGGGGCGCGTTCCAGGAGTTGAAGACGGCCTCGACGGCCGCGTCGAGCTGGGCCCGCGGGTCCTGCGGGAACTCCTTGCCGGTCTCGCGCAGGATGATCGCCTTGAAGGTGTCGACCAGCCCGCGCAGGTCCTCGGCGTCGAGGTCGAGGTCGGCGGTGGTGCCCTTGGCCTTCTTGGCGGCGTCGATCGCGTCCTCGAAGTGCTCGCCGTCGATGTGCAGCACGGTCTTGCCGAACATCTGCAGCAGGCGGCGGTAGGAGTCCCACGCGAAGCGGTCGTTGGAGGACTGCTTGGCCAGGCCCGCGACGGAGGAGTCGTTCAGGCCGATGTTGAGGACGGTCTCCATCATCCCGGGCATGGAGAACTTGGCGCCCGAGCGCACCGAGACCAGCAGCGGGTCGTCGGCCTGGCCGAGCTGCTTGCCGAACTGGCCCTCGAGCCACGCCAGCTTCTCGGTCACCTGCTCCGAGAGCTCGGCCGGGGCGGAGCCGCTGGCCAGATAGGCCTGGCACGCCTCGGTCGTGATCGTGAAGCCGGGCGGTACGGGGAGACCGAGATTGGTCATCTCCGCGAGGTTGGCCCCCTTGCCACCCAGGAGGTCCTTCTGGTCGCGGTTGCCCTCGGTGAAGTCGTAGACGAACTTCGGCACGCGCAAGCTCCCTCGATAGTCCCAGCGTCAACTGGGCAGCCTACCGAGGTCGCGCCCGGGCCTCAGCGCCGGAATCGCTCCAGGCTGGCCTTCTCGTAGCCGCGACCCGTGCGGTCGTGCACCAGTGCCGGGATCCCCAGTTCGGCGACGAGACGGTCACGCAGGCTGATGCAGACGCGACTGTGGGTCCGGTAGCCCACCCCGGAGACGTACCAGACGGTCACGTTCGAGCCGGCCTGGACGTAGTCCGCGATCCCGTCCGCGAGGACCCGCGGGCTGAGCTTGGCGATCTGTTCCTCGTAGTCGGTCCAGTCGACGACGGCCGGGTTCGCCTGCGCCGGGAGCGTCAGCTTCTCCAGGCCGGTTGCGGTCAGCTCGGACTCCACGGCCGGGGCCAGCTGGTCCGGGCAGTAGACGACGAGGTCACCGGGCTTGCTGTTCTCGTTCAGCAGGGCGGCGATCCGGCCGGCCTGGGTGTGCGGGGTGGTCGCCATCGTCAGGCTGCCGAGCAGGCCCAGGGTGGCGAACGTGGCGAGCACGCTCACGCCGGCGACCGGCGGCAGGGTCAGCACCCCGAAGACGAGCAGCAGCAGGACCAGCGGGACGACGACGGCCGTGTACCGGCCGACCACCGCTCCCCCGGTCGCCAGGCAGATCCCCAGCGCGACCAGCAGCGTCCCGCCGGCGACGACGGCGAGCCGGGCCGTCACCCCCAGCGGCCGGACGAACGTGATCGTCGAGGTCCCGGGGCGCCGCCGCGCGAACACCGCAAGCAGGGAGAGCGGCACGACGAGCAGGGCGAGCGTGCTCCCGACCGGACCGAAGCCGCCCCACCACTCGGCGGGCAGGATCGCGATCGAGCCCAGGTCCGGCCGGGACGCCCACGGGGCGCCGGTGCGGTCGGACTGGTAGAGCACGGTCGGGAACCACGGCAGGAAGGCCACACCTCCGGCGGCCATGCCGGTCAGCGCCAGCCGCGAGCTGCGCCGGTCCTCCTGGCTGCGGACGGCACGGACCAGCAGCACCGCGCCGACCGTGACGAGCAGGAACATCGCCCAGTAGTGCGTGTAGAGCAGCGCCGCGGTGACCGCACCGAGCGCGACCGCGGGCCACGGGCCGGGGTTCCGGCGCAGCCGCTCCATCGCGAGCAGCGCGCACAGCACGAGCAGGACGACCAGCGAGTACATCCGCGCCTCGCCGGCGTACCGCACCGACCAGGGGTTGACCGCGAAGAGCAGGAGTGCGATCTCCCCGTGCCGGCGCGACCCGCCGAGCCGCCGGCCGGCCAGGTAGGCCAGCGGGAGCGTCGCCAGCGAGAACACCATCGACAGCGAACGCGCCGCCCACGCGCTGTCCCCCACCCCGAACGTCGCCAGCAGGTCGAGCCAGCCGTGCAGCAGGGCGTAGTACAGCGGCGGTGCGCCGTCGGTCTTCAGCGCCTCGTGCAGGTCCGCGAGCGGGACGCGGGCGAACTGAACGGTCTGGGCCTCGTCGAGCCACAGGGGCCCCGTCGACCACAGCCGCAACGCCACCCCGAGCGCGACCGCGACCGCGAGCGCCGGCAGCGCGAACGGCTCCAGCCGCTCCAGCCGCCCACGCCCCGCCGCGGGTGCGGCGGTGCGGGCGGAGGCGGGGAGGGAGGAGACCACGGGCGGTCCAGGTCGGTTCGGGCGGATCGGTCAGGCGGACTTGTCGCGCCGCGGCAGGACCGGGGCGGCCCGGCCGGTGCCGGCGGCGGGCGCGGTGCCGGAGGAGTCGTTGCGCTTCTCCTCGTGGTATTCCTCCTCGACGTTGACCGTCCAGAGGTCGCGCTCGATGCCGCAGATGTTGTCGACCGCGTACATGGCCGTGACCATCGAGTGGTCCTGGTTGTTGTAGCGGTGCATGCCGTTACGGCCGGTGGCCTGGACGTTCACGACCTCGTCCGCCAGCCAGTGCCGGATGGTGTCGACCTTGAGGTCGTAGCCCTCGTCGTAGATCGGGTACGCCTTGGGGACGCGGACGACGAAGCCGGCCTGCATGCGCTCGGTCTTGACCAGGCCGAGCTGCGCGAGCTCGGACTTGGCCAGGGCGATGAGGTCCTCATCGGTCGAGGTCCAGGTGCCGTCGCCCTCGTTGACGAAGTACTCGAGGCCGAGGCAGGTCAGGCCGTCCTTGACCAGGTACGGCGACCAGGAGCCGTAGTTCTGGATGCGGCCGACCTTGACGCCCGGGGTGTGGATGTAGATCCAGTTGTCGGGGAAGCCGTCCTCGACGGGCACGACGATCGCGACGGTGATGAAGTCGCGGTAGCCCAGGCCCTCGGCCGCCTCGCGAACCTCCTGCGGGGCCTTCGGGTTCATGCCCTGGACCAGGTGCTGCAGTGGCATCGAGGAGATGACGTCGCTGCACCGGATCAACTTCTCCTCACCGTTCTGCAGAACGGTGACGGCGGTCACACGCTTGCCCTCGCGGTGCAGCGCGACGACCGGCGCGTTCATGATCACCTCGCCGCCACCGGAGACGACGAGGTCGCGGCAGCGCTCCCACATCATCCCGGGGCCGTACTTGGGGTACTGGAACGTGTCGATCAGCGTCGTGATCTCGGTCTGGCCCTTGGGCTGGAAGATCGCGTTCTTGATCGCGGAGAACAGCGAGAGGTTCTTGATGCGCTGGGCGGCCCAGTCGGCCTGGATCTCGGTGCCGGGGATGCCCCAGAGCTTCTCGGTGTAGGTCTTGAAGAAGATGTTGTAGAGGCGCCAGCCGAAGCGAGCGGCGACCCAGCCCTCGAAGTTCGTCTGGTCCTTCGGCGGGCGGATGCGCACCCACACGTAGGACAGCACGCAGCGGACGGCCTCGATGATGCCCAGGTTCTTCAGGGCGTTGCCGGCCTTGAGCGGGTAGTCGTAGAGCTTGCCGCGGTAGGAGATCCGGCTCATGCGCGGGCGCTGCAGGAAGTCCTCGTCGGGGAGGATCTCGTGCCAGAGCGCCTCGACCTCGGGCACCTTGGTGAAGAACCGGTGCCCGCCGATGTCGAAACGCCAGTCGTCGCGGACCTCGGTGCGGGAGATGCCGCCGATCTGGTCCGTCGCCTCGAGGACCGTCACGGCGCGTCCGCGCTTGACCAGCTCGTAGGCGGCGGTCAGGCCGGCCGGACCCGCGCCGATGACGACAACGGGGGCGTCGGACGATGCACCGTGCTCGGGCGCCATGGAATCTCGCTCTCTCGGCTTCCACCGGGATGGGCCAGGCCACGCGACCCTGCGCGGCTGTGCGGCTGTGCGTAGGACCTGATTCTTCCTCGTCTACCCACAATGTCCTACCCGACCCCCTGCGTTGTTCCTCTCATCTCCGAGGTCACGGTTGGGTCACTGATTTCGATCAAGCCGCGGGTGGACACGTCGATCGCGTCGCGATCATGACGTTCCGTCACCCTCCGGAGAGCGCCGCGAGCCCCGCGTCGGCGTCGTCGACGACCGCGTCACCGGCGTCGTCGAGCCACCCGTCGGGCAGGGCGACGCGGCGCGGCGAGCCGGCCCGTCCACGCGGGACGCCGAGGCTCGCGGCCGGGAACTCCTGGTCGGTGTCGAGCTCGTCGAGCAGTCGGTCCAGCTCCGCCAGCGAGCCGACCAGCCCGAGCGCCTGTCGCAGCCCGGAGCCGACCGCGAAGCCCTTGAGGTACCAGGCGATGTGCTTGCGGATCTCCTGGCAGGCCTTGAACTCGCCGAGGTCCTCGGTCATCAGCTCGGCGTGCCGCCGCAGCGTCGCCGCGACCTGGCCGAGGCCGGGGTGCCCGGGGTCGGGCCGGCCGTCGAACGCCGCGGCGAGATTGCCGAACAGCCAGGGCCGGCCGAGGCAGCCGCGGCCGACGACCACGCCGTCGCACCCGGTCTCGGCGACCATGCGCAGCGCGTCCCCGGCCTCCCAGATGTCCCCGTTGCCGAGGACCGGGACGCCGGTGCCGGCCAGGTGGCGCTTCAGCTCCGCGATCTTCGACCAGTCCGCCTGACCCGAGTAGTGCTGCGCCGCGGTCCGGGCGTGCAGGGCGACCCAGGCGACCCCGGCGTCGGCGGCGATGCGGCCAGCGTCGAGGAACGTGGGGTGCTCGTCGTCGATGCCGACGCGCATCTTCACCGTCACCGGCACCGCGCCGCCGGCCGCCTCGACCGCGCCGGTGACGATCCGCGCGAACAGCGCCCGCTTCCACGGCAGCGCCGACCCGCCGCCCTTGCGCGTCACCTTGGGCACCGGGCAGCCGAAGTTGAGGTCGACGTGGTCGGCGAGGTTCTCGGCGACCACGAGGCGGACCGCGCCCGCGATCGAGTCCGCGTCGGTGCCGTAGAGCTGCAGGCTGCGCGGGAACTCGTCGGGGTCGAAGGAGACCATCGCCCGCGTCGTCCGGTCACCCTCGACGAGACCGCGCGCGGTGACCATCTCGTTCACGTACAGCCCGGCGCCGTGCTCACGGCACAGGCGGCGGAAGGCCCGGTTGGTGATTCCCGCCATCGGGGCCAGCACGACCGGCGGCCAGATCTCGTGCGTGCCCAGGCGGAGCGGGGTCAGCACCCCACCAACCGCTCGGCGAGATACCCCGTCAGCCGGTCGAGGGAGATCCGCTCCTGCCGCATCGAGTCGCGGTCGCGCACCGTGGCCGCGCCGTCGTCGAGCGTCTCGAAGTCGAGCGTCACGCAGTACGGGGTGCCGATCTCGTCCTGGCGCCGGTAGCGACGGCCGATCGCGCCGGCGTCGTCGAACTCGACGTTCCAGTGCCGGCGCAGTCCGGCCGCCACCTCGCGGGCCCGCGGCGAGAGCTCAGCGTTGCGCGAGAGCGGCAGCACCGCCGCCTTGACCGGCGCGAGGCGCGGGTCGAGCCGCAGCACCGTCCGCTTCTCCGGGTTGCCCTTGGCGTTCGGGGCGGTGTCCTCGGAGTACGCCGCGAGCAGGAACGCCAGCACGCAGCGCGTCAGACCGGCGGCGGGCTCGATGACGTAGGGCGTCCAGCGCTCACCGGTCGTCTGGTCGAAGTAGCTCAGGTCGTTGCCGGAGTTCTTGCTGTGAGTGGTGAGGTCGAAGTCGCTGCGATTGGCTACGCCTTCGAGCTCCGCCCACTCCGTGCCCGCCCCGGCGCTGAAGCCGAAGCGGTACTCGATGTCGACGGTGCGGCGCGAGTAGTGCGCGAGCTTGTCCGCGGGGTGCTCGTACCGGCGCAGGTCGATCTCGGGGATGCCGAGGTCGAGGTACCAGGCCCAGCGCTCGGCGAGCCAGTACTCGTGCCAGCTCTCGTCGGTGCCGGGCTCGACGAAGAACTCGAGCTCCATCTGCTCGAACTCCCGCGTGCGGAAGATGAAGTTGCCCGGCGTGATCTCGTTGCGGAAGCTCTTGCCGACCTGGCCGATGCCGAACGGCGGCCGGCGCCGCGACGTCGTGAGCACGTTGGCGAAGTTGACGAAGATCCCCTGCGCCGTCTCCGGCCGCAGGTAGTGCACCGCATCCGCGTCCTCGACCGGGCCGAGGTGCGTGCGGAGCAGGCCGTTGAACGGCCGGGGCTCGGTGAGCGAGCCGGGACGACCGCAGCCGGGGCACTCCAGGTTCGCGAGTTCGGCGGGGTCCTCGGTGAGCTGGTCGACGCGGTAGCGCTTGTGGCAGGCCTGGCACTCGGTGAGCGGGTCGACGAACGACTCGAGGTGACCGGAGGCCTTCCAGACGTCGGTGGCGAGGATGATCGAGGAGTCCAGCCCGACGACGTCGTCGCGGCTCTGGACGCACGCCTTCCACCACTGCCGCTTGATGTTCTCCTTCAGCTCGACCCCGAGCGGCCCGTAGTCCCAGCACGAACGCATGCCGCCGTAGATCTCGCTCGACGGGAACACGAAGCCCCGGCGACGGCTGAGGCTGACGATCGCGTCGATCCGGTCAGCAGGCAACGCGAGCACTCCGTACGGGACGTTCAGCGGGCCACAATCGGGATGGGGCCGGAGCGGGTCAGCCTACTCGCCGACCGGCCTGCGGGCGAAGCCCTCTCCGGCGTCCCGGCCGCGGCCGAGTCAGGCGGAGGAGACGATCTCGAACGTGCCCGGCTCGGCCGGGAGGCGCGCCATCAGCGGCATGATCTGCGTGCGGACCGCGCCGGTCGTCAGCCCGCGCCGGCCGCTGCCGACGTCGGTCCACTCGCACACCACGACCCACGTCGTCGGGTCGTCCAGGGCCCGTCCGACCCGGCCCGACACCCACCCGGGGCGGGTCGCCAGCGCGGCGAGCGCGCCCTCGGCCTCGGCCTGGAACGCGACGGGATCGGACACCCCGGGCACCCGGGCGACGAGCAGCATTGCTCCACCTTGGCAGGATGTGGCAATGGCCGCGAAACCACGTCCCCGCAACCCGCACCCGCGGGTGCGCGCGAACGTCCCGCCGGACAAGGTCGCCAACCGCGTCGCGACCGCGACCGCGCCCGGGTTGCTCTGCCTGAGCCGGATGCCGAAGCTCGTGCTCCCCGCCTTCGTCGCGGTCGCGCTCCTCGGCGGCCTGATCCTCGGCGGAATTCTCGGCCTGCTGCTGCTGGTTGTGGTCGTCGGACTGCTGGGGTGGTTGCTCGCCGCGTTCTGGCCGACGCTCCCCAACGCCGGTCGCGCCGTCCGCGTCGCGGCCCTCACGGCGGTGATCGTCGTGGGAGTGCTCAATCTCTGATGCCTCGAATGCCGGAAGTGGACCAACGATGAGTGACGCCGGAGTCCGGCCGCAGCGCGCCACGCGCCAGCGGGCCGCCGTCGCAGCGGCACTCGACGCCGTCACCGACTTCCGCAGCGCGCAGGAACTGCACGACCTGCTCAAGCAGCGCGGGGAGAACGTCGGCCTGACGACGGTGTACCGGACGCTGCAGGCCCTCGCCGAGTCCGGCGAGGTGGACGTGCTCCGCACCGACGACGGCGAGTCGATCTACCGCCGCTGCAGCGACGGCCACCATCACCATCTGGTCTGCCGGGTCTGCGGCCGCGCCGTCGAGGTCGAGGGCCCCGCCGTCGAGCGTTGGGCGGACAAGGTCGCCGCCGAGCACGGGTTCACCGACCTCAGCCACACCGTCGAGATCTTCGGCCGCTGCGCCGACTGCTCGGCGACCTGAGCCGCGCGCCGCCCCGGGCGGTGGGCTATTAATGTGCGTCATGACGTCCCCGAACCCGACCTTCCCCGATCTCGACGAGATCCGCGGCCGGTACGGCCGCATCGCTGCCGACCTCGACCTGCGCGTCGGTCGCGTGCGGACGCTCGACTGGAACTCGATGACGCCGTGCCGCGACTGGAACAGCCGCGACCTGCTCGCCCACGTCGTCGACAACCACCGGCGGGTGCTGGCCGCGCTGCAGGACACCCCGCTGGAGGAGGTCACCGACTCCGAGGACGTGATCGAGGCCTGGCGCGCCGCGACGGCGGACGTCGCCGCAGCGCTCGCGGAGGACGAGAAGGCGCTGTTCCCGGTGCGCTTCTACGGGACCGAGTCGGAGTTCGCCACCCTCGTCGGCGGCATGCTCTGCACCGACACCCTGATCCACACCTGGGACCTGTGCCAGGCGGCCGGCCTCGACGACAAGCTCGACGAGGCCGGGGTCGAGGCCGCCTTCGAGCTGCTGAAGAGCTTCGGCGACGCGATCCGCGCCCCCGGCGCCTTCGGCCCGGAGATCCCCGCGCCCGCGGACGCCACCCTCCAGGACCAGCTGATCCTCTACTCCGGCCGCAAGGTCATCGGGCTCGACTGACCGCCCAGGCAACGAACCTGACTTCTCATCAGAATTTCTGCGCGACCGACGGTCAGGCCGGAATCGGGTCCTCGTGCAGGACGTGCTCGGCCTCGACCAGGCGTCCGGTCTCCCGGCGCAGGTCGTCGAGCGCGGCCAGGGCCGCGAGGTAGATGCCCTCGGCGTCGACCGCGAGCACGACCCGCTCGGAGAACTCCCCCGTCGGCGACGACACCGTCGCGCACCACCGGACGAACGGTCCGACGCGGTAGTCGACGACCGCGAGCAGCGGTCCGCGACCACGACGGGCGCTGCGGGCGGCGCGGAAGGGGAGACGGGGGCGGGGCAGGGCACGCATGGGATCGATCCGTTCGAGGGGCCGCGGCGAGGGCGGCGGAGTGGTCGGGAGGGACGGGCTCAGCGCCAGTGACACAGCACGTCGGACACCGCGTGCGTGTGCATCCCGATCAGCGACAGCCGATACGCGATCGGCTTGTGCAGCTGAATGTCGACCAACATGGTTGACATTCTATCCGACCTCCGCGGCCGGATTCAACGCCTTTACCGGCGGGCCGGCGAACGCTCAGCTCGCACCCAGCTGCGTCAGAGGTCGTTGCCCGCGTAGGAGAGGTTGAAGCTCTTGTTGACCAGCGGGAAGTCGGGAACGATCGTGTCCGCGAGCGCCATCGGCAACGCGGGCCAGGTCAGGAACGAGGGGTCGACGACCTTCCAGCGCGTGAGCCGACCGTCCCCGTCGATCTCCACCCGGTGCGCGATCGTGCCCCGCCAGCCCTCGACGAGCCCGATGCCCGAGAGCGGGATACCGATCCCGGTCGGCAGCGCACTGCCCTCCGGGTCGGTGTGCAAGGTCGGGACCAGTTCCCGCAGCAGGTCGGTGCTGGTGGCGATCTCGGTGGTGCGGACCCCGAATCGGGCGAGCACGTCGCCGTCGGGCCGAACGGCCGAGGGCAGGTCGACCGTGGCCGGGTGGAACGGGTGGTCGCGCCGCGCGTCGATGTCGACGCCGCTGGCGCGGGCGACGTAGCCGAGTGCTCCGAGTTCGCGGGCCTGCTCCGCGGACAGCACCGCGGTCCCGGTGAACCGGTCCCGCACGATCGAGTTGTTCAGCGCGATCTGTGCCGTCTCGGCGATGTCGGCGCTGAGCGAGACGATCCGATCGAGGTCCGGGACGCCCAACAGGCGGGCACCGCCCGGCTCCACTCCGGAGCGGAGCAGCCGGTGCCCGGTGACCTCCTTGTTCAGCCGGAGGAACTGCTCACGCACCCGCTGCGCGTGCGACTGGGCGAGCCCGTAGCCGACGTCGTTGCACAGGGCGCCGATGTCGGCGACGTGGTTGTGAATCCGCTCCAGCTCCAGCAGCGCGGCCCGAACGGCGGCCACCTCGGCCGGCACGCGGATCCCGTAGGCGTCCTCGACCGCGAGACAGAACGCGAGCGCGTGGCCGACCGCCGTGTCGCCGGAGACGCGCTCGGCCAACGGCAACGCGTCGAGGGGACGCCGCCCCTCGGCGAGCTTCTCGATGCCCTTGTGCACGAACCACAACCGCGCCTTGAGCCGGAGGATGGTCTCCCCCACGACGCTGAAGCGGAAGTGTCCCGGCTCGATCAGACCGGCGTGGACCGGCCCCACCGGGATCTCGTAGACCCCCGGCCCTTCGATCCGCAGGAAGGGGAACTCGTCGTCGGCCGGCGGGAACTCCGGCGGTGACCCGGCGTCCGAGCGCATCGGGTACCAGCCCTGGGGCCAGTGGTCGTGCCGGATCATGCGCCGCCCCAACGGGTGGCCCACGGGGACGATGCCGTAGAGGTCGCGCATCTCCCGCTCGAACCGACCGGCTTGGAAGGACACGCCGGCCAGGGTGGGCACGCTCGGCGAACTCCGGTCGGTGAACAGCGTCACCTCGACCCGGCGGTCCGGGGCGCCGGCGGTGAAGAGGTGGACCACGCGGAACGCGTCCGGCTCCTCGTGGGCCGCCACCAGGGCGAGGCGGAAGCCGGCGGAGAGCAGCTCGCTGACGACGCCGGTCAGCTCGGACGCCGTCACCACCTCCCGGCGGCGCTCGGGCGGCGGCAGGTACTCGAGGTGATCGGTCACGATCCCGCTCCGATCGCGGCGGCCGTGGTGAGCAGGTCGTCCAGCGGCCACGTCACCACACCGATCGCGGCCAGGGCGATGAGCCCGACGACCAGCGGCGCGGCCGCGACGCGGCTGCCGGCCCGCAGCCGCACGGTCCCGGCCGGCGCCGGCGCGGGATCGTCCGGTCCGAGCAGCATGGCCGAGGCCCGGATCCCGATGGCCGCGAACGCGACGAGCAGCACCAGCCCGATCGGGGCGAGCACCCATTCGTGGCCCGAGAGCGCCACCGCCCGGGCCAGCGCGATCTCGCTGGCGAACAGGCTGAACGGCGGCAGTCCGAGGAGGGCAGCGAGGCCGAGCGCGGTGACCAGGCCGAGGGCCGGGGTCCGGACCAGCAGGGCACGGAGGTCGGCGATCTTCGCGCTCCCGTTGACCTGCAGCAACTGCCCGGCCCCGCAGAACAGGACGGCCTTGCCGAGGCCGTGACCGAGCAGGTGCAGCAGGACCGCCGCCAGGGCGAGCGGGGTACCGACGGCGACGCCGACGGCCACCAGACCCATGTGTTCCATGCTCGAGTAGGCGAGCATCCGTTTGTAGTCACGCTGGACGAGCAGAAGTGAGGCCGCCAGCGCGGCCGAGCCGAGCCCGACGACGAGCAACAGGTTGCGGGCGAACTCGGGGTCGACCGCGCCGACGAGCACGCGGTGCCGCACCAGCGCGTAGATCGCCACCGGCAGCAGGACACCGGACATCAGCGCCGACACCGGCGCGGGCGCCTGGCCGTGGGCGTCGGGCAACCAACTGTGCAGCGGGATCAGGCCCGCCTTGGTGCCGAATCCGATCACGATCAACGCGAACGCGATCCGCATGACCGCGGGGTCGAGGTTCTCCGCGTCCGCCGCCAGCGTCGCCCAGTTGAGCGAGCCCTCGCCGGCACCGGAGTGCCGGGAGGCGAAGTACACGAGCACGGTGCCGAGGTAGGCCAGCGCGATCCCGACCGAGCAGATCACGACGTACTTCCAGGTGGCCTCCAGGCCGGCCCGGTTCCGGTTCTGCCCGACGAGGAATGCCGTGGCGACCGTGGTCGCCTCGATCGCGGCCCACATCAGACCGAGGTTCGCCGCCATCACGGCCGACGCCATCGCGGCAAGGAAGATCGGCAGCAGGAACGCGAAGCGCTGCGCCGAACGCGGCGTGGCCCGGCCCAGGGCGAGTTCGTCGTTCTGGAAGGTCGAGCCGGACCAGGTGGCCACGGTCGCCACCGCACCGATGACGACGAGCATCACGGCGGACAGGGCGTCGACCCGCAGCTGGTCGCCGACCGCCAGCGCCTCGCCGTCCGCGGTGCGGACACCCGCCGCGACACCGACGGCGAGGATGCTGAGCGCCGCCGCGACGTGGCCCCAGGCGACGGGGCGCCGCCAGCCGAACACCACGCCGAGGGCGGCCACGGCGAACGGGACCAGCAACGGCGCGCAGAGCAGCGCCGTCGTCCCGGCTCCGGTGGTGGGTTCGGTCATCAGTCGCGCAACTCCCGCAGCTCGTCGAGATCGGTCGCGCCGTAGACCACGCGCAGGCGGGCGGTGAGGATCTGCAGGATCAGCACGATCAGCAGCAGGTCCAGGGCTGCACCGAGTTCCACCACCAGCGGCACGCCCTCGGTCGCCAGCAGCGCGGTCACCCCGATCCCGTTGTCCAGCACCAGGAAGCCGGCCACCTGGGGCACGGCGTTGCGGCGCGTGGTCAGCGTGAGGAACCCGATCAGCACCATCGCGATCCCGACGGGGATGGCGTCGGCCTCGGGGCCGGGGGCGACCTCGGTCAGGGGCTGCGACGCCGCGTAGGCGAGCAGGGTGAGCAAGGCGGCGGCGAGCAACGAGGCCGGGACGTTGATGAGCGGCTCGGCCTCCCGCGCCCCCTCGGCCGACCTCGCGGCGCGCGCGAGCAGGAACGGCAGCAGCACGCCCTTGAGCAGCAGGAGCGCGACGGTGCCGATCACGAGTTCGTCGCTGTCGTGGTGCACCGCCAGGACCGCGGCCAGACCGGCGAGCAGCACGCCCTGCAGGCACACGAGGCGGACGATCGCCCGCACGTCCCGCCGCCACAGGACCAGGACCGCGGTCAGCAGCAGCCCGCCGCAGACGAGGTTCAACGACTGCAGGTACCCGTCGTTCACACCGCTCACGTCAGGCCCCCGTCACGCCAGGAAGAAGGAGGTCGAGACGCCCAGGAGGGCGAGGAGGAAGGACCCGGCCAGCAGTTCCGGAACACGGAACAGCCGCCACTTGGCGATGAACACCTCGACGGTCGCGAGGACCACCGCCAGGCCCAGGAGCTTGACGAGGAAAACGGCGGTCGCGCCGCACACCGCCAGGAGATCGGTCGAGGTCGCGACCCCCCACGGCAGGAACAGATTCCCCCAGAGGCCGAGCAGGACCGTCAACCGCAGCGACGAGGCCAGCTCCACCTTCGCCAGGTCGGGGCCGCCGTACTCCAGGACCATGGCTTCGTGAACCATCGTCAGTTCCAAGTGGGTGGAGGGATTGTCGACCGGCAACCGGCCGGTCTCGGCGACGATCACCAGGGCTAGCGCGACGGCCGCGAGCAGGATCGCCGGGGAGATCACGCTGCCGGGGTTGTCCTGGGTCTCCTCGATCAGCGCGCCGAGGTTCGACGAACCCACCCGCACCGCGAGCGCGAAGCCGGCGAGCAGGATGGTCGGCTCCGCCAGGGCCGCGATCGTCATGGAGCGGCTGGAACCCATGCCCCCGAACGCGGTTCCCGTGTCGAGGCCCGCCAGCGCTAGGGCGACGCTGCCGAGCAGCAGCAACGACACCAGCGCGAACAGGTCCATCGCCCCGTCGAGAGGCACCGCGGTCGAGACGAAGGGGGCGCCCGCGGCCAGCAGCAGGCTCGTCGCGAGCAGGACTCGAGGGGCGCCGAGGTAGACCCAGCTCGAGCTCTCGGGGCGCAGCGCCTCCTTGTTCAACTGCTTGCGCAGGTCCCGCCACGGCTGGCCGATCCGCCCACCACCACGGCCCTCCAGCCGGGCCCGGACCTCGCGCATGACACCGACGACGAAGGGCGCGAGCAGGACGAGGACGACCAACTGGAACGCCATCACGGCGATCGAGCCGGGACCGACGGCAGGCCCGGTCATCCGAGCACCCCGATCACGACGATCACCGCGACCACGCCGAGGAAGCCGTAGGCGAGGTAGCGGTGCACGCTGCCGTTCGCGACGGCCCGCGCCCGCTCCCCCCACCAGGACGTCGCGGCGATCAGCGGCGGGTACAGCCGCGCCTCCAACCGGTCCGGCACCTCGCGCCGGTACTGCGCGCTCTCGATCAGGTAGCGCGACTCCGCGTAGGGAGTCATCGCCAGGTCCGACTGCGGGCCGAGGACGTCGTCGAAGACGCGCGTCAGCGGTTCGGCGAACGAGGTCGCGGTGTACTCCATCCGCGGGTCGAGGTGCACGCCGCCGCAGCCCCAGATCGGGACCGCTCGGCGGTTGCGTGTCCGCCGCCGGGCGAGGGAGAACACGAGACCGACGGTGATCGAGGTCAGGGCCACCGCGAGCACGAACGGCGACATCGACCCGGGCACCGCGGCGAGTTCGAGTCCGACGCCGTCGCGGCGGACCGGGTCATCGGCACCCAGCGCGGGCAGGGCCTCGACCACCCGCGCGAGCGCGTGGGTCAGCAGCATCGGGCCCAGCGCCAGAGCGACGCACACCGCCGCCGCGAGGCCCATGCCCAACCGCATGGCCGCGGGACTCTCCGTCGCCGCGGCCGCAGCCTCGCTCCGGGGCCGGGCGAGGAAGCCGACGCCGAAGGCCTTCACGAACGCGATCGCGCCGAGGCCGGCGGTGAGGGCGACGACGCCGACGGCCAACGGCATCGAGACCGCGACGGCGACCGAGCCCTCCCCCTCGGGCCCGATCGCGTGCACGAGGCCCTGGATGAGCAACCACTCCGACACGAAACCGTTGCCCGGGGGCAGGGCGGCGGCGCAGACGACACCGACGGCGACGAGGGCGGCAGTCACCGGCATGCGCCCGATCAGGCCACCCATCGCGTCCAGGTTTCGCAGTCCGGTCGCGCGCAGCACCGAGCCGGCACCGAGGAACAACAACGTCTTGAAGCCGGCGTGGTTCAGGGCGTGGAGCACCGCGGCGGCCACGAGCAGGCCGGCCAGCGCGCCCTTCCCCTCGGCCGCGAGCATCCCCGCCGCGCCCACGCCGAGCAGCATCAGCCCGAGGTGCTCGCTCGTCGAGTGGGCCAGCAGTGCTTTCAGGTCGGTGGCGACGCTGGCCTGCAACGCGCCGTACAGGGCGGAGACCGCGCCGACGACCAGCACGACCACACCCCACCAGCGCGGGCCGCCGCCGAGCAGGTCGAACCAGACCCGCAGCAGCCCGTACAGCCCGAGCTTCACCATCGCCGCCGACATCAGCGCCGACACGTGGCTCGGGGCCTCGGGGTGCGCGCGGGGCAGCCAGACGTGCAGAGGCACCATGCCGGCCTTCGACCCGAAGCCGATGAGCACCAGCACGAAGATCAGCCCGCGGGTGCCGTCACCCAGGTCGCCCGCACCCGCGCGCAGGTCGGTGAAGGCCTCGCCCCCGACGGATGAGGCGAAGACCGCCAGACCGGCCAGGACCGCGAGGAAGCCTGCCTGGGTCATGACCGCGTACCAGATGCCTGCCTCGGCCACTTCCGGGCGTCGCCGATGGTCCGTCAGAACCAGGATCAGCGAGGTCAGCGCCATCAGCTCCCACGCCAGCAGCAGCGTGGTGACGCTCGCCGCGACGGGCACCGCCAGCATCGCGGCGACGAACAGCGGCAGCACGACGCCGCGGTCGTCGGAGTGGGACGGGTCGCCGTAGCCGATGCTGTAGAGACCGGCCGCGACCGCGACCGCGCCGATGAGGAGCAGGAACACCCCGGACAGCGCGTCGACCGCGACCGGCGCCGGCGCGAGCGGGATCACCCCGGTCAGCTCGTCGCTCCACCGCTCCCCGTCGAGCGCGGCGACGCCGGCGACGACGCCGCCCACACCGGTCAGCGCCGTCAGCACGCCGACGGCGGCAGCACGCACCTTCGCGGGCGCGACGACACCGGCGAGCGCGCCCGCCAGTGCCGCACCGCCCGCGAGCAGCAGGCCGAACGCGATGGGGTTCATCGACCGGTCAGACCTCGCAGGGCCGCCACGATGTCCGCCGGTTCCGGCGGGCAACCCGGCACCTCGACGTCCACCGGCACGACGTCACTGACCGGCCCCTGGACGCCGTAGGCGCCCGCGAACGCGCCGCAGTTGAGGGCGCAGTCCCCCAGCGCGACGACCCGGCGCGGCTCCGGCGTCGCCTCGTGCGTCCGGCGCAGTGCGTCGGCCATGTTCCGGGTGACCGGCCCGGTCACCAGCAGCGCGTCGGCGTGCCGGGGCGAGGCGACCAGCCGCAGCCCGAACCGTTCGGCGTCGTAGACCGGGCCGAAGACGGCGCCGATCTCGACCTCGCACCCGTTGCAGGATCCGGCGTCGACGTGCCGCAGCTGGACCGCGCCCGCGATCGGCGTCGCCCCGGCCCCGACCGCCGGCATCGGCTCGGCGACCCGGCCCAGCCGGAGGATCTTGCGCAGTGCGCCCATCGAACGTTCGTCCTCCCTCAGCCGCGCGGGTTCTCGGGAGCAGCGGGGTCTCGCAGGGCCTCCGTCTGCCCGACGAGCACCTCGGTGAGGATGCGCTGTGCCGAGGCCAGCAGGTCCACGACCTCGGACCCGGCCAGCGCGTAGATGACCGTGGTGCCCTCGCGGCGGGCGGAGACGATGCCTGATCGTCGCAGCACCGCGAGCTGCTGCGACAGCCCCGCGGGGCCGATCTCGATCTCGGCGAGCAGGTCCCGCACCGACGTCGGCCCGGCCGCCAGGAGCTCCAGCACCCGGATCCGCACCGGGTGCCCGAGCATGCGGAAGAACTCCGCCTTCGCCTGGTAGAGCGGCATCGAGCCCGGGGAAATCATGGGTTCAGCATAACTGCAGAATTTCACTATTCTGCAATTCTGCATGCACGGGCGATGTCATCTCCACCACTGCTGCTGGGGTCAGGCGGAGGACGGCGGGACGGGATTGGGGGCGGCGCCGCCGTAGCGGCGGTCCCGGGAGGCGTAGAGCTCGATCGCGTGCCAGAGGTGGCGGCGGTCGAAGTCGGGCCAGAGGGTGTCGAGGAAGACCAGCTCGGCGTAGGCGCTCTGCCAGAGCAGGAAGTTCGAGGTGCGCTGCTCCCCCGAGCTGCGGACGAACAGGTCGACGTCGGGGAGATCGGGCTCGTCGAGGTACCGGGCGAAGGTGGCCTCGGTGATCTTGTCCGGCTTCACCCGGCCGGCGGCGACGTCGGCGGCCAGGCCGCGGGCGGCGTCGGCGATCTCCGCGCGGCCGCCGTAGTTGACGCAGAACTGCAGGGTGATCTTGTCGTTGCGGGCCGTGCGCTGCTCGGCGTCCTCCAGCTCGGAGATGACCGACCGCCACAGCTTCGGCCGGCGGCCGGCCCAGCGGACGCGGACGCCCATCGCGTCGAGCTCGTCGCGGCGGCGGTGGATGACGTCGCGGTTGAAGCCCATCAGAAAGCGCACCTCGTCGGGGGTGCGCTTCCAGTTCTCGGTCGAGAACGCGTACGCCGAGACGCACTCGACCCCGATCTCGATCGCTCCGCAGATGACGTCGAGCAGCGCGGCCTCGCCGGCCTCGTGGCCCTTGGTCCGGGCCAAGCCCCGCTGCTTGGCCCAGCGGCCGTTGCCGTCCATCACGATGGCGACGTGACGGGGAATCAGTTCCTTGGGCAGCTCGGGCGGACGCGCGCCGGACGGATGCGGCGGCGGGGCCGCGTACTGGCGACGGCTCATGCGGTCGTGGCCGTCGATTCCGGAGCGGCCGGCAGGTCGCGCTCGACGTGCCGCAGCGAGCGCAGGCCGCGCTCCAGGTGCCACTGCAGGTACGCGGCGACCAGGCCGCTGGCCTCGCGCCGGGCCCGCGGGGAGACGGACTCGGCGGTCTCCCAGTCGCCGGAGAGCAGCGCCCCGAGCAGGACGAGCGTCTCGGCGCCGGGGGCCGCGCAGGCCGGCGGGCGGCAGTCCGCGCAGGTCGCGCCCCCGCCCGGGATCGTGAAGAAGCGGTGCGGGCCGGGGGCCCCGCAACCGGCGCAGTCGGAGAAGCTCGGCGCGTACCCGGCGATCGCCAGCGACCGGACGAGGAACGCGTCGAGCACCATCACCGGGTCGCGGTCGCTCTCGGCCAGCGCGCGCAGACCACCGACCAGCAACTGGTACTGCTGCAGCGCCGGGTCGCCCTCGTTCTCGGTGAACCGCTCGGCGGCTTCGAGCATCGCCTGGCCCGCGGTCCAGCGGGCGTAGTCGCGCGAGAGCTTCCCGCCGAAGGCGTCGAGGGTCTCGATCTGCTGCGCGATGTCCAGCGTCCGCCCGGAGTAGCACTGGACGTCGACGTGCGCGAACGGCTCGAGGCGCGCCCCGATCCGCGACGAGGTCCGCCGGACGCCCTTCGCCACCGCGCGGATCCGCCCGTGGCGGCGCGTGAGGATCGTGACGATGCGGTCGGCCTCCCCCAGCTTCTGGGTGCGCAGGACGACCCCCGTGTCCCGGTAGGTACTCACTCAGCCATTCTGCGGTCTGACGTCCCCGAGATGGTGGAGGACGTCGTGCAGGAGATAGCGCGCGAACGAGTCGACGGTGAACACCGCGCCGTCACTGCGGCGCCCGGTCCGGCTCCACTGCTCCGGGGTGAGGGCGGCGAAGCGGTCCGCGAGCGCGGTCCCGGCCGCGGCCAGCTCGGTCGTGACCGTGGCCGGGTCCTGCTCGCCGTACCGGTCGGCGACGGCCGTCGCGTCCTGGTCCCAGTTCGCGTACATCGGATCGTCCTGGGTGAGCATGAGATCGAGGCGCTGCGCGAACAGCCGGTAGACGTCCCGGACGTGGCAGGCGTACTCCAGCGGCGACCACACCGTCGGCGCGGGGCGCTCCCGCAGGCCGGTCGGGCGCGCGAGCACCGCCGTCCAGTCCGTCACGTTCGTGCGCAGCGTCGCGGCCACCTGGTCCGGGACCACCGTCGCGGCGTCGTACCCGCACTCCGCGCACGGGGAGTTCAGGACCCAGGTCCAGTCCTTCGTGTCGGGCTCGATCTCAGTCATCGCGCCTCCCGGGGTTCGCGCAGCATGCACCACAGCGGGGGTGAGTCCCGCAGCGCCACCTCGGCGACGACCGTGAAGCCGTGCCGTTCGTACAGCCGCCGGTTGTTCTCGCTGGTGGCATCGAGGTAGGCCGGCAGGCCCTCGGCGTCGCAGCGGGCGAGCATCGGCGCGAGGAGCGCGGTTCCGTGCCCGCGACCCTGCGCCGCCGGCCGGACGGCGAGGAAGTTGAGGAACCAGTGCGGCCCCTCGGGATGATGCGCGCGGATCAGCGGGCGGAGGTCGGCCATCTTCGTCGCCGCCTCCTCCCCGAGGATCCCGCCGAGCCGCTCGCCGAGGGTCGCTGACACCTCGGCGGGCATCTGAGCACCCGGCGGGACCCAGACCGCGGCGGCGAGTCCGTCTGCCGACCGGTGGATCTCACCCCAGGACAGATGGGCCTCGCACACCGCGGCGAAGAACGCGGGCAGGATCGCTGCCCGGCGCTCGTCGTCCGGGAAGAACCAGCGGAAGATCGGGACCTCGTCGAACGCCGAACTCAGCGTGTCGACGACCGCCGGCAGGTCCCTGGCGTCCGACGATGCGGTCGCAGTTGCCGCCACCTCGTCGGACGTCACGCGCGGATCAGCGGTTGATGGCGGAGCAGACGGCCTTCAGCGACGCGGTGACGATGTTCGCGTCGATGCCGACACCCCACTTCACCTGGCCGCCGACCGCGCACTCGAGGTACGCCGCCGCACGGGCGTCACCACCGGCGCTCATCGCGTGCTCGTGGTAGTCGAGGACGCGGACGTCGACGCCGATCGAGGACAGCGCGTCGCAGAACGCGGCGATCGGGCCGTTGCCCCGACCGGTCAGCGTCTTGGACTGGCCGTCGACGATGACGTTCACCGAGAGCTCGTCCTGCTCCCCCGCCGCCGAGGACGTGTGGTGCGAGTCCAGCTGGACGCCGGTCTTCGCGCCCATCTCGGACGGCTTGAGGTACTCGGCGTCGAACATGCCCCACATCTCCTCGGGGGTCACCTCGCCGCCCTCGCTGTCGGTGTGACGCTGGATCACCGCGGAGAAGTCGATCTGCAGCCGGCGCGGCAGGTCGAGGTTGTACTCGGTCTTCATGATGTAGGCGACGCCGCCCTTGCCGGACTGGCTGTTCACCCGGATCACGGCCTCGTACGTGCGGCCGACGTCCTTCGGGTCGATCGGCAGGTACGGCACGGCCCACGTCTGCTGCTCGACGGGGATGCCGGCCGCGGCTGCGTCCCGCTCCAGCCACGCGAAGCCCTTGTTGATGGCGTCCTGGTGGGAGCCGGAGAACGCGGTGTAGACCAGGTCGCCGCCGTAGGGGTGGCGCTCGTGGACCGGCAGCTGGTTGCAGTACTCGACCGTGCGGCGGATCTCGTCGATGTCGGAGAAGTCGATCATCGGGTCGACGCCCTGGCTGAACAGGTTCAGACCCAGCGTCACCAGGCAGACGTTGCCGGTGCGCTCGCCGTTGCCGAACAGGCAGCCCTCGATGCGGTCCGCGCCGGCCATGTAGCCGAGTTCGGCGGCCGCCACCGCGGTGCCGCGGTCGTTGTGCGGGTGCAGCGACAGCACGACCGCGTCGCGGTAGGCGAGGTTGCGGTGCATCCACTCGATCGAGTCGGCGTAGATGTTGGGCGTCGCCATCTCGACGGTCGCGGGCAGGTTCACGACGACCTTGTGGTCGGGGGTCGGCTTCCACACGTCGTTGACGGCGTTGCAGACCTCGACGGCGAAGTCGAGCTCGGTGCCGGTGTAGGACTCGGGCGAGTACTGGAAGTACACGTCGGTGCCCGGCACGGTCTCGGTGAGCTTCTGGCAGATCCGCGCGCCCTGCACCGCGATGTCCTTGATGCCGTCACGGTCGAGGCCGAACACGACGCGCCGCTGCAGGGTCGAGGTCGAGTTGTAGAGGTGGACGATCGCCTGCTTCGAGCCCTTGATGGAATCGAACGTGCGGGTGATCAGCTCCTCGCGCGCCTGCGTCAGGACCTGGATCGTGACGTCGTCCGGGATGAGGTCTTCCTCGATGATCTGCCGGACGAAGTCGAAGTCGGTCTGGCTCGCGGCCGGGAAGCCGACCTCGATCTCCTTGTAGCCCATCGAGCAGAGCAGCTCGAACATGCGCCGCTTGCGCTGCGGGCTCATCGGGTCGATCAGGGCCTGGTTGCCGTCGCGCAGGTCGACCGCGCACCAGCGCGGCGCGGTGGTGATGACCTTGTCCGGCCACGTGCGGTCGGACAGGCCGACGGGGACGTACGCCGGGTAGCGGTGGACCGGCATGCCGCTCGGCTGCTGGGGGTGAAACATCGAAGGCTCCTCATGTCGTCAGGTCGGATCGGGCGCGACCGGCAGGCGCAACAAAACCCGCGACGAGGGAGCCGGCCCTTACGGGGCCTCGCCGCGGCTGCTAAGGAGGAGGCCAGGGGCCGGGCGCAGACGCATGAGGGCAGCGTACAACATCGCCGGCACCCTGCCCGGTTTGCGTTGGTCCGTCCGAGGGGCCCGTCACGGGGCTCTCAGAGGCCGAGGTCCCGGCCGATGATCTCCTTCATGATCTCGTTCGAGCCGGCCCAGATCTTCGTGACGCGGGCGTCCATCCAGGCCCGGGCGACCCGGTACTCGCGCATGTAGCCGTACCCGCCGTGGAGTTGGACGCAGGCGTCGAGGACCTCGTTCTGCACCTGCGCGGACCACCACTTGATCTTGGCGGCGTCCACGGCGGTCAGTTCGCCCTTGCTGTGCGCGAGCACGCCCTGGTCGACGTAACACTGCGTCAGCTCGACCTTCGTGGTGAGCTCCGCGAGCACGAATTTGTTGGACTGGAATGCGCCGATCTGCTGCCCGAATGCCTTGCGGTCCTTGGCGTACTGGACGGTCTCGGCCAGCACCGCCGCGGCGTGCGCGATGTTCGACACGGCCGAGCCGATGCGCTCCTGCGGCAGGCGCTCCATCATCGCGACGAAGCCATGCCCGACCTCGCCGAGTCGATTGGCGTCGGGGACGCGGACGTCGTCGAAGAACAGCTCGGCGGTGTCGGCCTCAGGCTGCCCGACCTTGTCGAGCTTGCGACCCCGGGTGAACCCGGGCATGCCCTCCTCGAGAACGAACAGCGTGATCCCCCGCGCCTTCTTGGCCGGGTCGGTCTGCGCGGCGACCACGACCAGATCCGCCTGGATCCCGTTGGTGATGAAGGTCTTCGAACCGTTGACGATCCAGTCGTCCCCGTCGCGGACCGCGCCGGTCTTCAGCGCCGCGAGGTCGGACCCGCCGCCGGGCTCGGTCATCCCGATCGCGGTGATGAACTCGCCGGTGGCGAACTTCGGCAGCCAGCGCTCCCGCTGCTCCTCGGTCCCCAGCTCGACCAGATACGGCGCAACGACGTCGAAGTGGATCCCGAAGGAGGACGCCACGGCCATGCCGGCCGCCGCGAGCTCCGCCCCGAGGACCGCGTTGAAGCGGTAGTCGCCGGCGTCCGCGCCGCCGTAACTCTCCGGCACGCCGAGCCCGAGCAGGCCCTGGCGGCCTGCCGCCAGCCAGACGTCCCGGTCGATCAGCCGGTTCTCGCGAAACTTCTCCTCGTGCGGCTCGATCTGCCGGCGGACGAACTCCCGCACGGACTCCCGGAACATTTCGTGGTCGTCGGTGTAGATCGAGCCCAGCATCAGGACCTCCCGGCCAGCGTGTACGGCTTCAGCTCAGGCTCTCTGTCGACCCGCGGATCGGTGGTCAGCCCGGCGAAGATCTGGTTGTAGGCGTCGACGAGGTTGGTCGGGAACGTGCGCGGGTCGACGCCCGGCATGAAGACCTCGGAACAGACCGAGGACGGGATGCGCGACGGGTCGGCCGGGCCGGGGTGGTTCAGCGCGTCCATCGCCAGTGCGTAGGCCACCGGGTCGTAGGTGCCGATCGCGATGTGCTCGCCGGTGTTCGCGGGGCACACGTCCTGCAGCGCGACGTTGGTGATGTCCCCCGGGCCGGAGAGCGAGGTCGTGCCGGTGTCGTCGAGGTTCGGCTGCACGAACTGGTCGAACCAGGTGTAGATCGCGGTGTACGAGATGCCCTCGAAGGTCTCCTGGTACGAGTTCATCGCCTGGATGTAGTTCGAGTTGTCGATCTGCTGCCACAGCGACGGCGAGCAGGTCGGCAGGCACAGCCCGCGGATCAGCGCACTGCCGTGGTTCGTCGCCGCGAACGCGATGTAGTCGTCGACCTTGCTGCGCAGGTCCGGCCAGAACCGCAGCGCGAAGCGCGGTTCGGTGCCGCCCTGGCTGTGGCCCATCACCTGGACCTTGCGCTTGGTGATCGCGGAGATCTTGCGGATCGCGTGGACGACGTACTCCGACGCGATCTGGGTGTCCCCGGTCGTGTTGAACGGCAACGTCACCGCGCAGTACGGGCGGTTCAGCCGGTCGAGGGCCCGGAACCAGTTCCAGGAGTAGTCCTCGCGCGGGTTCACCGTGGTCCCCGGGACGAACAGGACCGTCTGCCGGCCCTTCTCGACGTTCCCGGTGCACGCGAGCGAGGCGTCGAGCTCGGCCGTCGGGACCGAGAGCGCCGGGCCCGGCCGGTTCACCGGAGCGAACCGGCCCTCCGCCGCGGCGGCCGCCGGGCCGGGCACGGCGGACAGCGTCGCGGCCGCGGCCAGGACCGCGGCGAGTCGGGCGATCCGGCGGGGTCGGGGGCTCCGGGACATGGGGCAACCTCGCTACAATCAAGGGGATCTGTTTCATCGTGTTACATCTACGGCAATGTGTAACATTGCCGTCATCCGGTCCGCAAGGGGGCAGTCGTGGTTCCACCCACCTCGTCGACCTCCGTCGCGTCCTCCCCGCTCGGCGAGCGCCTGGCGCGCGAGGGTGACGTCCCGCGCGCGAGCATCGGCACGGCGTTCGACCTCGCCTGCCGCTGGTTCATGGCCGGCAAGCGGATCGACATCTCCGCCCTCGCCGGGGAGGTCGGGGTCAGCCGCGTGACCATGCATCGCTGGGTGGGGACGCGGGACGAGCTGCTCTCCGAGGTCATGTGCCACCTGACCGACCGCACGATCGACCGGCTGCTGGCCGACATCGACGCCGAGGGCATCAGCCCGCGGGCCCCCGAGCTGCTCGGCCGCTACCTCCGCGCAATGGCCACCAACACCGGGGTCCTGCGCCTGCAGCGCGAGGAACCCGAGACGTTCGTCCGCCTCTGCACCACGAACGCGAGCCCGTTCCAGGCCCGCCTGATCGCCAAGGTGACGGAGATCCTCGCCGCGGACCGCGCCGCCGGTCATCTGACCATCGACCTGGACGACGGCGAGCTCGCCTTCGCCGTCGTCCGCCTGTTGGAGGCGTACGCCCACGCCCCCACCCTCACTGGCGAGCCGGCCGACCCCGACCGTGCCACCCGCGTGATGCGCGCACTGCTGCGCTGAGCGACCCGCCCACGCCGCCCGAAAATCGCTGGCGCCGGGACCGCCCGACGCGGTCCCCTTGCGCCATGGACATCGAGCAGCTGGACCCGGCGCGGATCGACGAGGTCGTCGCCGTCCTGGCGGCTGCCCACGCCCACGACCTCCCCGACGACCCGCCGTTCGCCCCGGGCTACGAGGGCCGGCGCATCCTGCACCCGACCCCGGACGAGCCCACGACCCACTGGGTCGCGGTCGACGGCGGGCGCGTCGTGGGACTGGTCCAGTTGACTACTCCGGAACTGGACAACACCTCCACCGGGCTCGTGGAACTGACGGTCCATCCGGAGTTCCGCCGCCGCGGCGTCGGCCGCCTGCTGTGGAACCACGTGGCCGACCGGGCACTGGCGTCCGAGCGCAAGCTGCTCATCTTCGAGGCCCGTCTGGGCTCCGCCGGCGAGGAGTTCGCGCGATCCCTCGACGCCGAGCTCGGGACGCGCGACGCGCGGCGCCGCCTCGTCGTCGACGACACCGTCCGGGCGCGGGCCGCCGGCCTCGAGAGCACCGCCCGCGCCCACGGCACCGGCTACACGGTGCACTCGTTCGTCGGCGCCGTCCCGGAGCAGTTCGCCGAGGGGCTCGCCTACCTCAACGGCCGGATGTCCACCGACGCCCCGCTGGAGAATCTGGAGTGGGAGCCGGAGGTCTACGACGTCGAGCGGCTCCGGGGTCGTGAGGCGGCGGCGGCGAAGCAGGGCCTGGAGGTCCACACGACCGTCGCGGTCGATGCGGAGGGGACGGTCGCGGCGTTCACGCACCTCGCACTGACGCCGGAGACGTCGGAGCACGGCTGGCAGTGGAACACGATCGTCGACCCCGACCACCGGGGCCACCGCCTCGGGACGTGGGTCAAGGTCGCGAACCTCGCGCACCTGCTGCGGCACCGGCCGACGGTGCGGACGCTGCTGACCTGGAACGCGGTCTCGAACTCCCCGATGATCGCCGTCAACGAGGCGATGGGCTTCCGCCTCTGGGACCACTGGGGCGAGTGGCAGGTCCGGCTCTGACGGGTCGGAACCCCAGCGTCAGAAACGCGGCGTCAGAAACCCAGCTTGCGCAGCTGCTTGGGGTCGCGCTGCCAGTCCTTGGCGACGCGGACGTGCAGGTCCAGATAGATCGGGGTCCCGAGGAGGGCCTCGATCTGCCGGCGCGCGGTCGAGCCGACCTCGCGGAGCCGGGCCCCGCCCTTGCCGATGACGATGCCCTTCTGGCTGTCGCGCTCGACGTAGACGTCGGCGCGGACGTCGAGCAGCGGCGAGTCCTCGGGCCGGCCCTCGCGGGGCACCATCTCCTCGACGACGACCGCCAGCGAGTGCGGCAGTTCGTCGCGGACGCCTTCGAGCGCGGCCTCGCGGATGAGCTCGGCGACCATCCGCTCCTCCGGCGAGTCGGTCAGCTCGCCGTCCGGGTAGAGCGCCGGGCCGGGCGGGAGGGTCTTCATCAACAGGTCGGCGAGCAGCTCGACCTGCTCCCCCCGCACCGCCGAGACGGGCACGATCTCGGCGAAGTCGATGCCGACCTGCTCGCCGAGCGCGGAGACCGCGAGCAGCTGCTCGGCCACCCGCTGCTTGTCGGCGGCGTCGGTCTTGGTGACGATCGCGAACACCGACGTGTGCTTCTTCTTCGCCTTCGCGAGCTCGCCGGCGATGTAGCGGTCACCCGGGCCGATCTTCTCGTCCGCCGGGACGCAGAGGCCGACCACGTCGACCTCCGCGAGCGTCCCCCGGACGAGGTCGTTGAGCCGCTCCCCCAACAGCGTGCGCGGCCGGTGGAAACCGGGGGTGTCGACGAGGACGAGCTGGGCGTCCGGCCGGCTGACGATGCCGCGGATCGTGTGCCGCGTCGTCTGCGGCCGGTCGGAGGTGATGGCCACCTTCGCCCCGACCAGGGCGTTGGTCAGGGTCGACTTGCCGGTGTTCGGCCGCCCCACGAAGCACGCGAAGCCGGAGCGGTGATCGGTCATCCGACGATTCTCCCAGGCTGGGGGCGCATGATGGAGCCATGGGTGACACAGCCACGGGTGACACGGGCGGCGACCCGGTCTGCTGGCTGAACCGCGTCTGCCCGGAGTGCGGAGCGCTCCGCGAGGTCGACGGCGACGGCGAGCCCGTCACCCCGTGCGACCGCTGCGGGTCGACCGAACCCCCGCCGTAGGTGTCTCAGCCGGTGACGCGGACGACTCCGTCGAGCCCGGCGAGGTGCAGCGGCGGGGTCCCGCCGAGGTCGCTGAGCGCGGCGCGGTCGGCGTCGGCCACGGACTCGGCCGCGGAGACGACGGCCCCGGCCTCGAGCCCCCGGGCGCCGCTGGCGACCGCCATCACGACCGCGGCCTGGAGCGCGGTGAGCTGCAGCGACGGCAGGTCGACGGTGGAGGCGGCGTAGGTCCGCCCGGTGTCGTCGCGGACCGCCGCGCCCTCGGCGGCACCGTTGCGGGCGCGGGTGGAGCGCGCGAGCGTCACGAGCTTGGCGTCTTCGGGGTGCAGGTCGTCGGCCACGCGAGAACCCTAGGACAGCCGGCTGCGCCGGGCTCAGGCGTGCTCGTGCTCGGCGACGTCGGCACCCTCGTCGGACCCCTCGGGGTCGGGTTCGGGCTCGACGGTCACCAGCACCGTCGTGATGCGGTTCCGGCGACCGCCGACGCTCTCCGCGTGGAGGCGCAGGCCCTCGACGACGACCTCGGCGCCGGGGATCGGGACGCGCCCGAGGTGCTTGGCGAGCAGGCCGCCGACGGTCTCGACCTCGTCGTCCTCGATCTCCCGCTCGAAGACCTCGCCGAGCTCCTCGACCGGGAGCCGGGCGATCACGCGCACCGAGCCGTCGTCCAGCCGCTCGACCGGCGGACGCTCGCGGTCGTACTCGTCGGCGATCTCGCCGACGATCTCCTCGACCAGGTCCTCCATCGTCACCAGGCCGGCGGTACCGCCGTACTCGTCGACCAGGATCGCGATGTGAGACTGCGTCAGCTGCATCTCCTTGAGCAGCGCGTCGACGGCCTTCGAGTCGGGCACGAAGATCGCCTTCCGCATCACGTTGGAGACCGGCAGCGACTCGGCCTCGCGGTCCCAGTGGACGCGGCGCACCACGTCCTTGAGGTAGACGACGCCCACGATGTCGTCCTCGCCCTCGCCGACGACGGGAATGCGGGAGAACCCGCTGCGCAGGGCGAGCGAGAGCGCCTGGCGCAGGGACTTCGTCTGCTCGATGAAGACCATCTCGGTGCGCGGCACCATGACCTCGCGCACGATCGTGTCGCCGAGTTCGAAGACCGAGTGCACCATGCGGCGCTCGTCGTCCTCGATGACCATCGACTCCTCGGCGGCGAGGTCGACGAGGTCACGCAGCTCGGCCTCGGAGGCGAACGGGCCCTCACGGAATCCCTTGCCGGGCGTCACCGCGTTGCCGAGCAGGATCAGGCCCTTCGGCAGCGGACCCAGCGCCGCGGCGAGCGGCGGCAGGATCGCGGCGGCGATCAGACCGACCGCACCGGCGTTCTGCCGCCCCACGGTCCGCGGCGAGACGCCGACGACGACGTAGGACACGACGACCATCACGCCGCCGGTCAGGCCGACCGCGCCCCACTTGTTGTCGATCTCGCCCAGCGCGACGACCGCGACCATGGCGGTCGCCATCAGTTCGCAGATCAGGCGCAGGAGCAGGGCGATGTTCAGGTAGCGCGGGGTGTCGTCGGCGATCTCCCGCAGCTTGACGCCGAGCCGGCGACCGCTGCGGGCGAGCTCCTCCACCTTCGAGCGGGACAGCCGCGAGATCGCCGCCTCCATCGCCGCGAACGCACCGGCCACCGCCACCAGGGTGACGGCGAGGAGGATCAGCGTGAGGTCGGAGCCCATGGGGGAGGTCGCCGCCTAGCCCTGCCGGCGCCGGGAGTGCCACGCGGCGAGCAGACGGCGCTGCTCGTCGAACATCTCCTTCTCCTCCACCGGGTCGGCGTGGTCGTACCCGAGGAGGTGGAGTATGCCGTGGGTGCAGAGCAGCTGGAGCTCGTCCTCGGTGGAGTGGCCGGCGATCCGGGCCTGGTTCGCCGCGACCTCGGGACAGAGCACGACGTCCCCGAGCAGACCGGGGTCGGCCTCCGGGTTGTCGCGGCGGCCGGGGCGCAGCTCGTCCATCGGGAAGGCGAGGACGTCGGTGGGCCCGGGCTCGTCCATCCACTGGACGTGGAGCTTCTCCATCGTCGCGGTGTCGACCAGCAGCACGGAGAGCTCGGCCTGCGGGTGGATGCGCATCTCGTCCAGGACGTGCCGGACCAGGTCGAGCAGGGCGTCGGTGTCGACCTCGACGCCCGACTCGTTGCAGATGTCGACGTTCATCTGATGGCCCGTCACCGGCGTCCGCGGTTACGGCCGGCGCTCTGCCCCGACGTCTGGGTCGCGTCCCAGCGCCCGTAGGCGTCGACGATGTCGGAGACCAGTCGGTGCCGCACCACGTCGGTGCTCTGCAGGAAGCAGAACGCGACGTCGTCGACGCTGGAGAGGATCTCCTGCACCTGGCGCAGACCGCTCTGGGTGCCCCCGGGCAGGTCGACCTGCGTGATGTCGCCGGTGACGACGATCTTCGAGTCGAACCCGAGGCGGGTGAGGAACATCTTCATCTGCTCGGGCGAGGTGTTCTGCGCCTCGTCGAGGATGATGAAGGCCGAGTTCAGGGAGCGGCCGCGCATGAAGGCGAGCGGCGCGACCTCGATGACCCCGTCGGTCAGCAGGCGCGGGACGGCCTCCGGGTCCATCATGTCCCGGAGCGCGTCGTAGAGCGGGCGCAGGTACGGGTCGATCTTCTCGTAGAGCGTGCCGGGCAGGAACCCGAGCCGCTCCCCCGCCTCGACCGCCGGGCGGGTCAGGATGATCCGGTCGACCTGCTTGGTCTGCAGCGCCTGGACCGCCTTGGCGACGGCCAGGTACGTCTTGCCGGTACCGGCCGGGCCGATCCCGAACGTGATCGTGTGCCGGTCGATCGCGTCGACGTAGCGCTTCTGATTGAGCGTCTTGGGACGGATCGCGCGGCCGCGGTTCGACAGGATGTCGGCCGTCAGCACGTCCGCCGGACGGGTGAGCGTGTCCGCGCGGAGCATCTCGACCGACCGGCGGACCGAGTCCGCGGACAGCGGAGCGCCGGTGCGCAGCACCACGACGAGCTCGTCGAACAGACGCTCGGCCAGGGCGACCTCGGGCTGCGGACCCTGTACGCGGATCTCGTTCCCGCGGGCGAGGAAGTCGACCGCAGGGAACGAGCGCTCGATCACTCGCAGGTACTCGTCTCCGGACCCGAGCAGACCCACCATCGGAACACTGGGGGGTACGACGATCGTGTGCTCGGCGGTTGCGCTCTCGGCCATCGGCGCCATGCTACGCGCCCGCCGCGGCCCTAGGCTGCGACCGTGGACCGTCCGAAGGTCGCGCAACTGCTCTCGGAGGTGGCACGCCGCCACGCCCCGGGCGACCGAGACACGGCCGCGACCCTCCACCGCGAGGTCCTCCCCGGCGTCCCGGAGCTGACCGCGGTGCCCGTCATCGCCCGCCAGACCCAGCAGATGGTCGACGAGCACGTCGCGGCGATCACCGCCGCCCTGGCCGCCGCCGGGAGCCCCCAGCCGGTCGAACTCGCCGCCATCACCGCCCCGTTCGCCCGCGACTGCGCGCACTGGGACGTCTCCGTCGGGGCGATCCTCCGCTCGTACCAGCGCGGGCACCAGCGGCTCTGGCAGCTGTGGCAGCAGCGGATCGAGACCGAGATCGCGGATCCCGAGGCTCGGGCCGCGGTCGTCGCGCTGTGCGCCGAGGTCCTCCTGGAGTACGTGACCGCCGGGATGGAGGTCACCGTCCACACCCACGCCGTCGAGCGCGAGGCGCGGCTGCGGGGTGCCTCGTGGCGCCAGCGGGACGACGTGCTCGCGGTGCTGGAGGGCCGGGCGAGCGGGTCCGAGCACGAGCTGTCCCGGCGCCTGGGGCACCCGCTGGAACGCACCCACGTGGCGTTCGTCTGCTGGTCCCGGGCGCGGTTCTCCGGCCGGGACGTCGGCGGGCTGGAGGCCGCCGCCCGCGAGTGGGCGGACGCCGCGGCCGGCTGCGCGCCGCTGCTCGTCCCCGTCGACTCGACGACGACCTGGGGCTGGATCAGCGCCCCGGCCGGGGCCGGGTGGCTGGACGGCGAGCTGCCCGCACCCCGGGACGGGTTCCGGATCGCCACCGGCACCCCGGCGCCCGGGCCCGCCGGCTTCCGCGCGAGCCACGCCGAGGCCCTGCGGGCGCAGACGATCGCGTCCGCGGCGGCGGTGCCCGTCGGCGTCACGCGCTTCGCGGACGTCGCCACCCTCGCCGTCCTCACCGACGACGTCGAGGCCCTGCGCCGGTTCGTCGCGGCCCAGCTCGGCGACCTCGCGCTGCCCGGGGAGCGCGAGGAGCGGCTGCGCGCGACGCTGCGGAACTACCTCGACGGCGGGACGAACATCCGCGCCGTCGCGCGCGAGCTGAACTACCACCGCAACACGATCCAGCAGCGACTCGAGCTGGCGGCCCGGCTGCGGGGCCGGCCCCTCGACGAGGACCGGTCCGGGCTCGCCCTCGCCCTCGCCGTCGCCGAGCACTACGGCCCGGCGGTCCTGGCGCCGGACCCGGCTACGCCGGGGTGAAGGTCAGCGGGATCGAGTCGTAGCCGTTCACCCAGGTCGTGCAGTGCCGCACGACGGGGCCCGACAGGCGGGGGTCCCGGACGCGGCGGGTGAATTCCTCGAAGATGACCTTCAGCTCCAGGCGGGCGAGACCGGCGCCGAGGCAGAAGTGCCGTCCGCCGCCGCCGAAGGCCTGGTGGTACTCCACCGGCCGCAGGACGTCGAACCGGTCCGCGCCGGGCAGGATCTCCTCGTCGCGGCTGCCCGAGGCGTACCAGAGCAGGAGCAGGTCGCCCGCCGCGATCGGGACCCCGCGGATCTCGGTGTCCTCCAGCGCGGTGCGCGCGAAGTAGTTCAGCGGCGTGCTCCAACGCAGGATCTCCTCCACCGCGTTCGGGATGCGCGACGGGTCCGCGGCGAGCGCCTGGAGCTGGTCGGGATGCTCGGTCAGGGCGAGCACCCCGGAGGACGTGGCGTTCCGCGTCGTGTCGTTGCCGGCGAAGACGAGGATCGCGAAGAACATCAGCAGCTCGTCCTCGGTGAGGCGGTCGCCGTCGACCTCCGCGCGCGCGAGCAGCCCGACGAGCGAGTCCCCCTTGATCTGACCCAGAATCAGTTCTTCGAGGTAGCCGGCCATCTCCATCATGGCTTCCATGCAGATGCCCAGCTCGGGCGCATCGACGCCGGTGTCCAGCCGGGCGGTCCAGTCCGCGAGTTTGCCGACGTCGGAGGCGGGTGCCCCGAGCAGGTCGGTGATGACGGCGAGCGGCACCGGCAGCGACAGGTCCTTCACCAGGTCCATCGAGCCGGTCTCGGCGGCCCGGTCGAGGATCGTGGTGACCCGCGCGCGGACGTAGTCCTCCAGGTGCGCGATCGTCCGCGGGGTGAACGCGACCTGGACCAGCTTCCGGTAGCGCGTGTGGTCGGGCGGGTCCTTGAAGATGACCATGTTGCGCATCAGGTCCAGCCCGCCGGCGGCGTCGGACCGCATCCAGATGCCGCGCTCGTGCGCGGAGAACAAGGTGGCGTGCTTGCTGACCATCTCGATGTCGGCGGCCCGCGTGATCGACCAGAAGTCCCCGACGTAGGGATTCCGGCTGTGGTTGCGGTGCACGGGGGCCTGCGCGCGCAGTCGCGCGAACAACTCGTGCGGCGGGCCGTCGACGAAGGCCTCGGGCACCGACAGGTCGACGGAGTCGAGGTCGCAGGTGTCGAACGCGGAACGGGTGGGGGCAGTCATGCCCGCAGCGTGACGTGCGTCACCGCCGGCGAGCGACGGTCAGCCGTCCGCCGTTGCCGCCGCCAGGTGTGCTCTGGGCACACCTGCCACCCCTTGACCCGGCGTCAGCCCGGCGGCCAGGTCAGCTCACGGCCGCCGATGACGTGGGCGTGGACGTGGAAGACCGTCTGCTGCGCGGCGGCGCCGGTGTTGAACACCAGGCGGAAGCCGGGCAGCCCTTCCTGCTGCGCCACGGCGGCCACGTCGGCGAGCAGCCGGCCCGCGAGGGCGGGGTTCTGCTCGGCCATGACGGCCACGTCACGGTGGTGCTCCCGGGGGATCACCAGCACGTGCGTCGGCGCCTGGGGGTTGATGTCACGGAAAGCGACGGTGTCGGCGGTCTCCGCGACTATTGTTGCCGGGATCTCTCCGGCGACGATCTTGCAGAACAGACAATCCGGTTCGGGCGCTGAGCTGGTCACCAGGTAAACCTATCCAGCCAGTCCGGCGTCTTGGGGGTATGACAGTCATGGTCGCGGAGCTGGGGGCCGCCGGCGCCCGGTGGGACGCCGACGAGGCCGTCACCGCGCTGTACTCCGAGCACTACCGCTCCCTTGTCCGGCTGTCCGCCCTGCTCCTGCGCGACTCGATGCAGGCCGAGGAGGTCGTCCAGGACGCCTTCGTCGCCATGCACGGCGCGTGGCGTCGGATCCAGGACCAGGACAAGGCGCTGGCGTACCTGCGTCAGACGGTGGTCAACCGGTCCCGGTCGGTCCTGCGTCGGCGGGTCGTCGCCGACAAGTACGCCCCCACGCCCGGCCCCGACATGCCGAGCGCCGAGCACGGCGCGCTCTCCCGGCTGGAGAGCGACCGCGTGATGGCCGCCCTGCGCAAGCTGCCCGAGCGGCAGCGCGAGGCGCTCGTCCTGCGCTACTACGGAGATCTGTCCGAGGCCGACATCGCCGCGGCGATGAAGGTGTCCAAGGGAGCCGTGAAGAGCCACACCCACCGGGGCATGGCAGCGTTGCGAGCGATGCTGGAAGCGGAGCAGACGTCATGAGCGACTACGGCAGCCGGTTCGGCCGGCCCGAGCCGCCCGAGGACCTCGAGGCGATCCTGGCCCGCGCCCTGCGCGCGGAGGCCGACCGCGTCCACCCGGTCGGGGACGGCCTGGCCAAGATCCGCGCCCGCACCGAGGCCCGCCGCGGCGTCCTCGGCTGGTTCACCTCCGCCGCCTCCCGTCCCGCCCTGGCCGGCGGCACGCTCGTGCTCGCTCTGGTCGCCGGCACCGCCATCGGCCTGCAGGTCACCGGCGACAACGGCCGCGACGTCAACGTCGTCGAGCGGCCGCCGGACCCGGTCGCGGTCCAGCCCTTCGACGGGCCGGTCATCTCGAACTCGCAGTCCGACGTCGAGCGCTACGTCCCCGAGGACCCGGGCCCGGAGATCGGCGCCACCGGCGGCGACGACCCCGAGCCCACCGAGGGCGTCATCGAGTCGCCCGAGAACACGATGATGCTCAAGCCGGTCACCGAGGAGCAGGAGCGCAACCAGGACGACTCCGGCATCCCCGTCGACGACGGTCAGAGCAACTACGTCGCGATCACCGCGCCGCTGTCGGGCCGCAGCTACAACAGCCCGCTGACGGTCGCCGGCCTGGCGCGCGTCTTCGAGGCGATGGTCACCGTCGACGTCTCCCAGAACGGGCGGGTGCTCAAGCGCGCCAACGTCCAGGCCACCCAGGGCGCGCCCGAACTCGGCGACTGGCAGGTCACCTTCGCTCTCGACCCGGGCAACTACCGGATCGACGCGTACACCCTCTCCGCCGAGGACGGCGAGACCAAGCTCGCCTCGGACTCGATCTGGATCACGATCACCACCCCGCCCGGCGCGGTCCAGCCGACCCCGATCCCCTCGCCGACCCCCTCCACCCCGGCGACCCCGACCCCGACCCCGACCCCCGGGGCCCCCACCGGCACCCCCACCGGCACCCCCACCGCTCCCCCGCCCGGCAGCAAGATCGGCTGACCCCCTCCCTGGAGATGACATCTCCACTCGATCAGGTCACGTTCGTTGGAGATGACATCTCCACTCGAGCAGGCCCATCGCGTTGCAGATGACATCTCCACTCGAGCAGGCCCATCGCGTTGAAGATGACATCTCCACTCGCGGGGCTCGATTCCGCTGGAGATGACATCTCCATTCCGGGCTCCCACGCGGCGATGGAGGCGGCCTGTGGATAACTCGGGGGTCCTCCAGGGAAGTCGGGCCATGATGCGCGGCATGACTCCAGTGCTGCCGCAAGTTCTCGCTCCCGTAGCCCTCGAGCAGGGCGGTGTCGTCACTGCTGCACAGTGCAGCGAGGCTGGAATGAATCGCGACGACCGTCGAGAAGCGGTCCGCGTCGGCGTCCTCCACGAACTCCGCCGGGACGTCTTCACGCCGGGCGAGTACTGGCAGGCGAGCGACGAGCGAGAGCGCCATCGCATCGAGATCGCCGGCGCGCTCGTCGCACGGCGGTGGCGTCCAGGGCGGGCCGGTCCGCCGCTCCTCGCCGCCGGCGGGACGAGCGCGGGGTTCCTGCACAAACTGCCGCTGCCCGACAATCCGCGGACGGACAACAGCGTCTTCGCCGAGGCGGAAGAGCTGCGGCCCTGGGACCGCCGCCCGCACCACATCCACCTCGTCAGTGCGAACCGAGACCGACGGACGTATCGCGCAGGGGTCGAGGTCCGCCCTGCCGCACTGCCTCCGGAGCACGTGGCGGCGCAGGGAGTCATCCCGGTATGCAACCTGGCGCGGACCGCCGTCGACCTGATGCGCGACAGCACCCGCATCGAGGCGATCTTCGTCGCGGACGCCGCGATGCACTTCGGCGCGTCCCGTGCGGAGCTGCAGGCCGTGCTCGACTCCTGTCGCCAGTGGCCGAAGACCCTGACGGCCCGCCAGGCGATCGCGTTCGCCGACGGGCGCGCCGAGTCGCCGGCCGAGTCCCTGGCCCGCGTCGTGTGCTCCGACGACGGCATCGAGACCGAGCCGCAGGTGGATCTCTACGACGCGCTCGGCCACATCGGCCGCGTCGATCTGCTGCTCCGCGCCTTTCGCGTCGTGATCGAGGTCGACGGAGCGGTGAAGTACCTCGATCCCTGGTGCGGGGACGTCCACCGGGCGATCGAGCAGCAGGAGGCACGTGAGAAGCGCCTCCGCGACGCCGGCTGGATCGTCGTCCGCACGACCTGGCACGAGCTGATGAACAACCCCGAGGGGTTCCTGTCGCGCCTGCGCGCGGCCATGGCGCTCGGGCTCCGCTCCGCCTGACCGCAGCCCTCCTCAAAGTGGAGATGTCATCTCCAACCCAAACGACCCAACCCAGTGGAGATGTCATCTCCAACGAGGAAGGCCCCGCGGGGTGGAGATGTCATCTCCACCGGGCGGGGCCTTCGGGACGTTGCGGGGTGCTACTTGCCGGCGGACTTCGCGGCGTGGGGGGCGCGGGTCATCTTGCGCTCCCACTTCGCCTGCCGCTGGGCCTCGGCGGCCTGGGCCGGGGTCAGCGGGCGGGTGAGTGAGCCGACGACGGCGGCGGCGTCGAGCGGGACCGAGCCGTCCGGGGCCGAGGCGACGCGCAGGCGCGGGGCCGGGATCGCCGGGGCGGGGGTCGGGAGGACCGTCAGGGTCCGGGCGAACTCGCCGGTGTCGCCAGTCGGGACCGGACCGGGGGCCGCGGGACCGACACCGGGGGCCGCGGGACCGACGCCGGTGCCCGGGAGCGCCGGGGCGCCGGTCGCGCTCGGAGCGGCGGTGACCACCGGCTCCGCGACGGGCGCCGGCGTCGAGGGAACGGCGGGCGCGGCCGCGGCCTCGGGCCGACGGGGTTGCTCGTCGGAGCTCAGCGACCCGGACACGACGGAGTACGCGGGAACGGCGGCGGCCATCGTCAGCGCGGCGGCGAGGATCGCGCGCCGCGGGACGGGGATGCGGCGGGCCGGACGGGCAGCGCCCTCGGCGCCCTCGGTCCGGGAGAACCAGGCCGGGACCGGCAGGGCGTTCGGGCGCGCGCCGCGGGCGGCCTTGATCTCGGCGGCCTCGGCCCGACGACGGGCGCGACGCTCGGCCCGGGCGGCGCGACGCTCGGCCCGCTCCGCGCGGACGCGGGCGACGGCGATGCGGCGCTCGGCGCGGAGCTCCGCGCGGTCCTCACGCCGGTCGGCGATCACACGGCCGATGTACGCCGGCAGCTCCTTGAAGAACCAGGCGACCAGCGCGAGACCCGCGAGGATCTGACGCGGGATCCGGCCCACGAACCGGCCGGAGGCGGCGAGCGCCGTACGGATCCGGTAACCGAACATCTGGACCTGGTACGAGGTGCGCCACGCGCGGATCTGAGCTCGGGTCGCGACCGCGTAGTAGCCGAGTGCGCGGGCCAGACGTCCGAGCGCGGAGCGCACCAGGAGCAGGCGGTACGACGTCACACGTCGAGCGCTCATCGATCCCCCCGGATGCTGTGGGCCCGATCCCCCCGATCGGTCCCGCACGACACATCGTGACGACCTCACCCTTGACGCGCAGGCGATTTGGGTCCCACTTTGCGCTCGAACACCCCGACGGTCGGGACGAATCGGGCGGGATCCGGACGGATCGCCGAGCGCGTCCCCAAGAACCTCGTGACGAACAGTGACGGTCGTCAGCCGACGGTGCGTCAGGCCCAGCGGGTGGTCCGGGCCAACAGGGCCGACAGGGCCGCGACACCGGCCGTGGAGGTCCGCAGGACCTCCGGTCCGAGCCGGGAGGCGTGAGCCCCCGCCGCGGCGAACGCGGTGAGTTCGCGGTCGTCGATCCCGCCCTCGGGGCCGACGACGAGCACGATTTCTCCCGCCGACGGCAGCATCACGGTCGCGAGCGGATCTGACGCACCCTCATGCAGCACCAGTGCGAGCGCAGCGTCCGAGAGCCGGCGCGTCACCTCGGCCGTGCTCGCCAGCGGAGCCACCGTGGGGATGCGCGGGCGCCGGGCCTGTTTCGCCGCCTCGCGGGCGTGCGCCGCCCACCGCTGCGCGGAGCGTTCGCCGCGCGCCCCGGTCCACTGCGTC
The DNA here is from genome assembly GCF_039525035.1 of Sporichthya brevicatena. Taxonomy (NCBI): domain Bacteria; kingdom Bacillati; phylum Actinomycetota; class Actinomycetes; order Sporichthyales; family Sporichthyaceae; genus Sporichthya; species Sporichthya brevicatena. The sequence goes on along the minus strand of NZ_BAAAHE010000025.1, from coordinate 36,933 downwards.
ACGCACCGCGCCGCGGACCACGGCACGATCTCGTCGACCCCGACCTCGGTCAGCACCTCGACGGCGAGCTCACCCCGGTCGCCCTTGGGCAGCGCCTGCACGACCGTGAACGACGGCTCCGCGGGCGGCGCCTCGGTCAGCTCGCGCACCTGCAGGGTGAGGGACTCCCCCGTCACCGCCGCGACGACGCAGTGCGCCAGCGCACCGGTCCCGTCGGCGAGGTCGACCTCCTCGCCGACCCGCAGCCGTCGGACCTTCGCCGCGTGCCGGCCCTCGGCCCCGCCGAGCACGACCTCACCGGCGCCGAGCTGCCCCGGGTCGACGAAGAACAGCGGCGCCGTCACCGGATCAACGACCGCCGAAGATGTCGCGGATCTTCGAGAACACGTTGGGCTGCCCCGTCGACAGGTCGCCGGTCGGGTGCTCCTCGCCGCGGAGCCGGGCCAGTTCGCGCAGCAGCTTCTCCTGCTCGGCGTCGAGCTTGGTCGGCGTCACGACCTCGACGTGCACGATCAAGTCACCGCGCCCGGACCCGCGCAGGTGCGGGACGCCGCGGGCCGGCACGCGCTCGAGGTGCCCGGACTGCGTGCCGGGCTTCACGTTGAGCTGGAACGGCCCGTCGAGGGTCTCGATCGGGAGTGACGCCCCGAGCGCCGCCGCCGTCATCGGCAGCCGGACCTGGACGTGCAGGTCGTCGCCCTGCCGCGTGAAGTGCGGGTGCGGCGCCTCGATGATCTCGACGTACAGGTCGCCGGGCGGCCCACCGCCGGGGCCGACCTCGCCCTCGCCGGAGAGCTGGATCCGCGTCCCGGTGTCGACGCCCGCGGGAATCTTCACCTTCAGCGTCCGCCGGCTGCGGACCCGCCCCTCGCCCGCGCACTCGGGGCAGGGCGACGGGATCACGGTCCCGTAGCCGCGGCACTGGTTGCACGGCCGGGAGGTCATGACCTGGCCCAGGAACGAGCGCTGGACGCTGGAGATCTCGCCGCGGCCGTGGCAGATGTCGCACGTCACCGGCTCCGAACCGGGCGCGCAGCCGTCGCCGCCGCACCGGTTGCAGACGACCGCAGTGTCGAGCGTGAGCTCGCGGGTGGTGCCGAAGGCGGCGTCGGCGAGCGGAATCTCCAGCCGCAGCAGGGCGTCCTGGCCGCGCTGCACCCGGCTGCGCGGGCCGCGGGTCTGCCCGCCGCCGAAGAAGGCGTCCATGATGTCGCCGAAGCCGAAGCCGGCGCCCCCGAACGGGTTACCGCCACCCCCGCCGGGCTGCAGCGGGTCCGCCCCGAGGTCGAACATCTGGCGCTTCTGCGGGTCGGAGAGCACCTCGTAGGCGGCCGTGACCTCCTTGAAACGCTCCGCGGCGTCGGGCGCGGGGTTGACGTCCGGGTGCAGCTCGCGCGCGAGCTTCCGGTACGCCTTCTTGATCTCGTCCGGCGAGGCGTCCCGGGACACGCCGAGGACGCCGTAGTAGTCCGCCACCTGGTTTGTCCGCCCGTCCTACTTCTCGTCGGAGAGGATGTGGCCGACGTAGCGCGCCACAGCGCGCACCGCACCCATCGTGCCCGGGTAGTCCATCCGGGTCGGCCCGATCACGCCCAGCCGGGCGACGACCTCGCGGTGACCGTACCCGGAGGCCACGACCGAGGTACCGGCCAGGCTCTCCATGCTGTTCTCGTGCCCGATCCGCACGCTGACGTCCGGGGAGTTCGCCTGGTGCAGCAGGCGCATCAGCACGACCTGTTCCTCCAGGGCCTCGAGGACGACGCCGAGCGAGTCGGTGAAGTCCTGCCCGGCGCGCGTGAGGTTCGCCGCACCGGCCATCACGACCCGCTGGTCGTGACTGTCGTCGATCATCTCGTGCAGCGCCGCGATGACCGTCGCGACGACGGTGGCGTCGACGCTCCCCGGCGGCGCCGGCCAGTTCTCCCCCAGCAGGGTCACCGCGTCCGCGGCCTTGGACAGCCGCTGGCCGTCCATCACGGCGTTCAGCCGGGCCCGCAGGTCCGGCAGCAGGTCCTCGCTGGTCACGACGGGGACGTCGACGACGCGCTGCTCGACCCGCCCGGTGTCGGTGATCAGCACCAGCATCACGCGGCCCGGGCCCGTGGAGAGCACCTCCAGGTGCCGGACCGACGCCGTCGAGAGCGACGGGTACTGCACGACCGCGACCTGCCGCGTGAGCTGCGCGAGCAGCCGCACGGTGCGGTCGACGACGTCGTCGAGGTTGACCGCCGAGTCCAGGAACTGCTGGATCGCCCGCCGCTCGGGCGAGGTCAGGGGCCGGACCCCGGCGAGCCGGTCGACGAACAGGCGGTAGCCCTTGTCGGTGGGCACCCGCCCGGCGCTGGTGTGCGGCTGGGCGATGTAGCCCTCCTCCTCCAGCACCGCCATGTCGTTGCGGATCGTGGCCGGGGAGACGCCCAGGTTGTGCCGGTCGACCAGCGTCTTCGAGCCCACCGGCTCCTCGGTCGAGACGTAGTCCTGCACGATCGCGCGGAGCACGGCGAGCTTGCGTTCGTCCAGCACGCCGTACCTCCCCGAATCGAGCTCGACCATTGGCACTCTCACGTGGTGAGTGACAGTTTAGCTGCGCCGCGCGCCGCCCGGCTCGCTCCGCCGATCGCCGTTAACGTCTGACGGATGCGCTCGAACATGCCCGGCGACCACTACGGCGCCGACGTCCTTGCCCGGAACTGGCGGCGGCCCCGGGCCGTCCCCGCCGTTCCGGCCGACCGGGACCTCGTCGTCGAGGAGGTCGACACCGGTTTCTGCGGCGCGGTGGTGCGCTGCGACAAGATGCCCGGCGGCTGGGTGGTCACGCTCGCGGACCGGCACGACAAGCACCGCACGTTCCCGCTCGGGCCCGGCTTCCTGATCGACGGCAAGCCGGTGACGCTGACGCCCCCGAGCGCCCCCGCCGCGGCGAAGGTCCCCGCCCGGACCGCGTCCGGCTCGGTGGCGGTCCCCCGCGCCCGCGCGCGGGTGGCCCGGGCCAGCCGGATCTACGTCGAGGGCCGCCACGACGCCGAGCTCGTCGAGAAGGTCTGGGGCGACGACCTGCGGCACGAGGGCGTCGTCGTCGAGTACCTGGAGGGCGTGGACGACCTCCCCGCGATCGTCGCCGAGTTCCGCCCGGCCCCCGGGCGCCGCCTCGGCGTGCTCGTCGACCACCTCGTCGAGGGCAGCAAGGAGAGCCGGATCGCGGCCGCCGTCCGGAACCCGCACGTGCTGGTCGTCGGGCATCCCTACATCGACATCTGGCAGGCGGTCCGCCCGCAGGTGGTGCGGATCGACGCCTGGCCGGACGTCCCCCGCGGCCGCCCGTGGAAGGAGGGCGTGATCGACGCCCTCGGCTGGAACTGCGAGACCCACGTCGCCTGGAAGCGGATCCTCGCCTCCGTCCGCACCTGGACGGATTTGGAGCCGGCGCTGCTCGGCCGGGTCGAGGAGCTCATCGACTTCGTCACCACGGGCGACGCCGCCGAGGGCGCCGCCGAGGACTGAACCGTGCCCACGCAGTCCGAGCGGCGCCGGGCGGCGATCGTCCACGTGGCCTCGATCCCGGGGATGGCGATCGGCCTCGGGTTCGTCGGGCCGCTGATCGCGCTGCGCGTGCTGACCCGGGGGTCGACGTTCGTGCGCGCGCACGCCGTCGCGGCGGTGAACTTCAACGTCACGGTCGGCCTGGTCGGGCTCGCCGGGCTGATCGGGACGGCCTCACTGTCCCGGGTCGGCGACGACGGCGGACCGGACTGGGCCGCCGGCGCCACCGTCGTGCTGATCGTGCTGCTGACCGTCGGCTGGTTCCTGCTCACGGTCCGCGCCGCGATGGCGGCCCGCTACGGCGAGGCCTACCGCTACCCGGTCGCCGCGCCCTTCCTCCGGGTGTGAGGGCGGGTGTGAGGGCGGGTGTGAGGGCCCGTCAGTCGGATCGCAGCACGGCCGCGCCGAGGAGGTGGCAGGCCCGCAGGGCGAACTCGACGTCGAAGCGCTCGGCCCGCAGCGGCCGGCCGCAGAGCTGCTCGGCCTTGGTGATCCGGTACTGGACCGAGTTCTTGTGCAGGTTCAGCAGTTCGGCGGCGGCGGTGTAACTGCCGTTGGTCGCGAGAAAGACGCGGAGGGTCTCGCGCAGTCGTTCGGCGTTGTCGTCGTCCGCCGCCAGCGGCCCGAGGGTGTCGGCGACGAACGCGCGGGCCGCGGGGAGGTCCTGGCACAGCAGCGCGACCGCACCGACGTCGGCGAAGTCGGTGACCGGCGTCCCGGTCGCACCCGCGACGACGGCGACACGCTTGGCCTGCTCCGCCTGCCGGTGCGTGACCCGGAACCCGGCGAGGTCGGCGCCGGGCCGCCCGAGCGCGATCCGCGGCACGGGTCCGTCGGAGCCGGCAAGGGCGTCGGCGAGCTTCTCGACGTCCGGGCCGTCGCCCGGGCGCGAGAACCAGACGGTGGCGCTGCCCTCGTCGCGCGCGCTGAACAGGTACTGCGCGCCGACCAACGTCGCGGCCGAGGCGCAGGAGCGCTCCAGGCGGATCAGTTCGTCACCGCGCAGCGGGCCGCCCTCGTCGAACCAGAGGGCGACGGCGACGTGCACCTGCGCGAGCGGGTGGCCCAGGGCGCGCTCGGCCGCGCGGATCTCGACGTCCTCCCCCTCGAGCAGGATGCGGATCCGTGAGGCGCGCAGCGTCGAGTCGTTGCGTGCCCACGCCTCGCGCTCGGTCTCGTAGGCGAGCACGACCAACTCGGAGACGGAGTCGACGAACGCCGCGGACTCGCGCACCACCGTCGCGCTCGCGGCGGCGACGGTCTTCGGGTTGCCGTCGGGGTCGGTGCTGATCTCGTGCAGCATCGCCTCGACGAAGTCCGCGTGCCCGAGCCGGTAGGCGCGCAACAACGCCGAGAGCGGGATTCCCTGCTGCGCCAGGCGCCGGGCGTACTGCGCGGCCGCGGGCGCAGGTTCGACGACGTGCGGGTCTATCCCCTGTTCGAGCAGGTGCAGCGCGACGGCGACGTTCGCATCGGTGCTCGCGGCGAGCATCGCGCGCATCTCATCGTCGTGCTGCAGCGGCGCGATGTCCACCGTGAACCGGTCGACCATCGCCCGGATGAACTCGCCGCGGCGCGCGTCCAGCCGCCGGGCCGCCGCAGCGATGAGCGCGGCGCCCGGTTCGCGGTCGGGAACAGCGACAGGCACCCTGGGGACCATAGCCCGGCGGGCCGGTTCCGTCAGGCGGTCAGCTGACGAACCACCGCGTCGGCGAGGAGCCGGCCACGCAACGTCAGCACCGCGCGACCCGCGGCGAGCGCGGTCGCCTCGAGCAGCCCGTCGGCGGCGGCCCGCGCGGCAGCCCGGCGACCGGAGTCGTCCAGGTCGGTCAGCGCGAGACCGTCGACGAGGCGGATCCCGAGCAGGACGTGCTCCAGGTGGCGCTCGTCCGCGGACAGCACCTCCCGCCCCGCCCCCGGGCTCTGCCCGGCGGCGATGCGCGCGGCGTACTCCCGCGGGTGGCGGACGTTCCACCAGCGCACCCCACCGACGTGGCTGTGCGCGCCCGGCCCGATCCCCCACCAGTCGGCGCCGGTCCAGTACAGGACGTTGTGACGGCACCGCGCGGCCGGCGACGTGGCCCAGTTCGAGACCTCGTACCAGGACAGGCCCGCGGCGGCGAAGGCCGCATCGGCGATCTCGTAGCGCGCGGCGAGCACGTCGTCGTCCGGCGCGGGCAGCTCACCGCGGCGGACGCGCGCCGCGAGGCGGGTGCCGTCCTCGACGATCAGCGCGTAGGCGCTGACGTGGTCGGGCGCGGCCGCGAGGGCGGCTTCGATCGAGTTCTCCCAGTCGGCGTCGCTCTCCCCGGGCGTGCCGTAGATCAGGTCGAGGTTCACGCCGGAGAACCCGGCCTCGCGGGCCCAGCGGGCGCACTCGGCCGCCCGGCCCGGCGTGTGCGTGCGGTCGAGGATCTGCAGCACGCGACCGGAGGAGCTCTGCATGCCGAAGGAGATCCGTGTGAACCCGGCGGCGACCAGGCCCTCCAGCGCCTTCGCGTCGACGCTGTCGGGATTGGACTCGACGGTGACCTCAGCGTCCGGGGCGAGGCCGAACTCGTCGCGCACGACCTGCAGCAGCCCACCGAGCTGACGTGGCGTCAGCAGCGTGGGCGTGCCACCGCCGACGAAGACGGTCGAGACCGTCGGGGGCGCGGCCCCGGACGCGGCGAGCAGCCGGGCGGCGAGGCGGATCTCCGCCGCGGCCTGGTCGGGGTACTCGTCCCGCGAGGCGCCCGGGCCGAGTTCGGTGGCGGTGTAGGTGTTGAAGTCGCAGTAACCGCAGCGGCTCGCGCAGAACGGGACGTGCAGGTACAGCCCGAAGGGCCGCTCGCCCACCCCGGTCAGGGCCGCCGGTGGCAAGGCCCCGTCGGCGGGGACCGGCTCACCCATCGGGGGCGGGCCGGCCATCAGTGACGCACCATCACTTGCACGGCTTTCCGACGCGTCTCAGGACGCGCGCGCCTCGCGGGCCCAGCGGTGCACCTTGGCGGGCAGCTCGGGCACCTCGAGCAGCCCCGGCAGGTGCTGCTTCTCCGTGGTGATCGCCCGGAACACCTCGGCGATCGTGACGCCGTGCTCCGGGCGGTGCAGCACGGTGATCTCGTCACCGGCGCCGATCTCGCCCTCGACGAGGACGCGCAGGTAGGCGCCCGGGCGACCGTCGGCGGTAAACCGTTTCACCCAGCCGCGCAGGTTGCCCAGGTGGTTGCGGAACGTGCCGCACGGCGTCCGCGGGGAGGAGACCTCGAACTCCGCGTCGCCGATCCGCCAGCGCTCGCCGATCACCGCCGCCGCGAGGTCGATTCCCCCCGTCGTCAGGTTCTCGCCGAAGTTGCCGTCGTGCAGCTCGCGCCCGAGCTCGGCGGCCCAGCGGTCGAGGTCCTCGCGCTCGTAGGCGTAGACCGCCTGGTCGCGCCCGCCGTGGTGCTTGGTGTCCGCGACCTCGTCGCCGATGAGGCCGAGTTCCGTCGCCCGGATCCGGCCGGTCACCGGGCGCCGGTCGATGCTCGTGCGGCCCAGCAGGCTCCCGGGGGTGTCCACCACACGACCGACGTTGACGGACACCACCGATGCGCTCATGCGGCCATTGTGGTCGATGGGTGGATTCGGTGCCGGGGCGGCGCTGCGGACGGGCGCCCGCGCTCAGTCCTCGTGCGCGAGTGTGATCGGACTCACCGGCGTCTCCCCGGCGCCGGCGACGACCTCGGCCTCCGCAGGCGGGTAACCGACGGCGCGCACGGTGTAGGCGCCGGCCTCCAGATCGGTGAACCGGTAGGCCCCGTCGGCGTCGGTGCGCGTGACCGCGACCTCGACGCCGTGGGAGAGCAGGCTCACCCGCGCGTCCGCGATCAGCCAGCCCTCGGGGGTCTGGGCGATCCCGGAGATCACGCCGCTGCCCCGGACCTCGACGTCCCGCTGGACGCGACCGCCCGGCGGGATCGTCACCGGCACGGCCACCGGCCGGGAGGCGGAGGCGAACACCGCGAGCGTCCCGTCGGTGATCGTGAGATCGACGAGTTCGTAGGCACCGGTCGCGTCGGTGCGGGTGCTGGCCGCGACCGCGCCGTCGAGGCTGGTCAGCGTCACCAGCGCGCCCTCGACCCCACGGCCGGCCGCGTTGGTGACGACGCCGGAGAGCCGGGACGCCCCGGCGACCTCGATGTCGACCTCGACGGTCGGCGCACCCGGGCCGGGCAGCAGCACGGTGCGGGCCTGCGGCAGGTAACCCTCGTGGCGGACCACGAGCAGCGCCTCGCCGCCGGCGAGCGACGCGAAGTCCGCGACGCCGGACGCGTCGGTCTCACCCCGGGCGACCTGCCGGCCGCCGGGGTCGAGCAGGGTCACCCCGGCACCGGCCACGCCGTCACCCGGCGCGCCGCTCGCGCCGGCCCGCCGGACCCGGACCCGCAGGGCCGGCCCCGGCGCCGCGGCGTACGCCGGTGCCGGCGCGGGTTGCGGGATCGGTGCCGGCGCGGGCTGCGCGATCGGCTGCGGGATCGGCTGCGGTGCGGGGACGGGGCTCTGGGTCGATGCCGGGGGCGCGTAGGCGGGTGCCGGCACGTGGGCGCCGTTGCCGTTGCCGTTGCCGTTGGCGCCGTAGGAAGGGTCGGTCACGTCGCTGGCCTCCAGGAACACGGCGGGGATGCTAGCCCGGCCGGACGGCTGAGCGGGGAAATCGTGGCGAACGGAGGACTCCGTGGGGGCCGGGACCGCGAGCGCGGGTTCGGCGACGGGGCCCGGAATCGGAACCTCGCCCAGGCCCGGCTGGGCGACGAGTCGGTGCACGTTGACCAGCAGCACGACCGCGAGCGCGGCCGCCGCGAGGATCAGTCCGGCGACCAGGCTCGCGCGGGCGTAGCCCTCGACCTGGGCGTCGATCAGGGTCTGCGGGTCGATCGAGCGGTTCTGCAGGTAGTCGGCGGTGCGGTTCGCGGCGACCGTCGAGAGCAGCGCGACGCCGAGGGACGCACCGATCTGCTGGGTCGCGTTGACGACGGCGCCGGCGACCCCGGCGTCCCGCGGCGGGACGCCGTGCGTCGCGGCGTTGAACGCGGGCACGAACACCGCGCCCATCGCGACGCCCATGAGCATCAGGGGCGCGAGCAGGTCGGAGAAGTAGCTGGAGTCGGCGCTGATCCGCGACATCCAGATCAAGGCCACGGCCGCGCCGACGAGACCGAGGCCCATCAGCAGACGAGGCGCGACCTTCGGCATCAGGCTGCTGATCACCGCCGAGGCGACGATGACACCACCGGTGACCGGGAGGAACGCGACGCCGGTCCGCACCGGGGAGAACTCCAGCACGCCCTGCAGGTAGAAGGTCAGGAAGAAGAAGGCGCCGATCATGCTCAGCGCGGCCAGGGTGATCGCGAGGTTCGACCCGCCGCGCGTCCGGTCGCCGAGGACCCGCAGCGGCAGCAGCGGGTTCGCGACGAGCTGCTGACTCAGGACGAACAGGATCAGCAGGCTCAGGCCGATGAACAGCAGCCAGAGCGTGCGGGTCTCGGTCCAGCCGTTCCGCTCGGCCTCGGAGAAGCTGTAGACGACGGTGACCAGACCGCCGGTGGCGAGCACGGTGCCGATCAGATCGAGCCGGCCCGGGTGCTCGCCGCTGAACTCGTCGAGGAACAGGAACGCGCCGAGGATCGACACCGCGGCCAGGGGGACGTTGACGTACATCGTCCAGCGCCAGTCGGCGTACTCGGTGAGGATGCCGCCCGCGATCAGGCCGACCGCCGACCCGCCGCCGGCGACGACGCCGAACACGGCGAAGGCCTTCGCCCGCTCCCGGACGTCGACGAAGGTGGTGGACACCAGTGCGAGGGCGGCCGGGGCGAGCAGCGCACCGAACACGCCCTGCGCCGCGCGTGCGACCAGCAGCGTCTCCAGGTTCTGCGCGGCCCCGCCGAGGGCGGACGCGACCGCGAAGCCGCCCAGCCCGATCACCAGCGTCCGGCGCAGGCCGAGATAGCCGGCGATCCGGCCGCAGAGCAGCAACAGGCCGCCGAACGCCAGCGAGTAGGCGGTGATGACCCACTGCCGGTCGGCCGACGCGAGCTCGAGATCGGTCGAGAGCGCCGGCAGCGCGACGTTGACGATCGTGCCGTCGACGACGATCAGCAGCTGCGAGGACGCCAGGACGAGCAGGCCCAGCCAGCGCCGCCGGTGCGCCTTCTGCTCCAGGCGGGCGGCCTCGACCTCCGGGGAGAACTCGGTGGCCGACACCGTGCCGGGCACGGGTTCGGCGTCGACCCCGACCGGCACACGGCGCGGGGGAACCGGTGGGAGCCCCCAGTCGCCCGTGGGGCGCTCCTCGTGCGAGCGCGACGCCATGGTGTGGTCCGCGGCGCGGGGGTCAGGCGCCCGGAGGCAGCGTGAGGGTCAGCAGCGGGATGAGGACGTTGTCGACCAGCCGGGCCAGCACGTCGTCGTCGACGGTCTCGCCGGTGAAGAGCAAACGGGTGAGCACGGTGGCGGTCGCGAGCTGGCGGATCAGTTCGGCGTCCGGGTTCCGGATCGCCCCGTCCTCGGCGTACCGGTTGAGCAGGGACGCGGTGACCGACTGGCACTGCTTGATGTCGGCGCGCATGAGCCCGGCCAGTTCGGGGTCCTGCTGCATCGCGGACACCATGCCGGCGAGGAGCGCACCCCGCTCGGTGAGTCCGTCCCGCAGGTCGTGCAGCAGGGTGAGCAGGTCCGTGCGCAGGTCGCCGGTGTAGGTGACCGAGAACGGCTCCTCGTTCAGGTGCCGCACGGCCGCCGTCACCAGCGCCGGCTTCCCGGGCCAGCGGCGGTAGATCGTCGCCTTGCTGGCGCGGGCGCGGGCGGCGACGGCGTCGATCGTCAGGCGTTCGTAGCCGATCTCGGTGAGCAGCTCCGCGCAGACCGCGAGGATCTCCCGCTCGCGCGGGGTCACGTCTTCGGCGTCGACCTGGGTCGTGGTCGCGGCGATCGTCGAGGTCACCGGACCACTGTAAGCGCCCTGGTGAACGGCTCCGTACCGAAGAGTCCAGCGGGCAGCAAAGGCTTCCCTGCGCCCGGCCCGCTGCTGAGCTCGACTCAGCAGCGGGCCGGCGGGACTCAGGAGGTGCTGAGCGGGTCCGAGACGGTGGCGTCCTCGGGGTGCGCGAGCGTGATCGGGTCGACCTCGACCGGGGCGCCGCCCGGCCGTCCACCCACCCGGACGGTGGCCGTCGAGGGTCCGTAGCCCGTGGCGAGCAGGGTGTAGTCGCCCTCCGGCACCCCCGTGAAGGCGTAGCGCCCCTGCGAGTCGGTGCGGGTGACGGCGCACTCGACGCCGTTGACGTCGATCAGGCTGACCCGGGCGTCGGCGATCAGCCAGCCCTGCGGGGTCAGCGCCTCGCCGGTGATCAGCGTCGCGCGGATCGGGTCGGTGTTGAGTTGGACGTCCGCCTGCGCGGTCCCGCTCGCCGGCACGACGACCGGCTGCGCGAACGGCGCGTACGACGGGTGGATCGCCACCAGCAGCGCCTCGCCACCGGGCAGGTCGTTGAGCTCGCAGCGACCGATCACGTCGGTGTCGGCGACGGCGATCTGACGACCCGTCGCGTCCAGCAGGCTGACGGCCACGCCCATCAGCGGACGGCCGATCGCGTCGACGACGCGGGTCGCGATGCGGCCGGTGCCCAACGCGACCGGCATCGGCACGCCGTTGACCGGGTGCACCCCGATCGCCTCCTCGGCCTCGGCGACCGCGAAGGCGTCACCGGTGCGACCGGTGGCGTCGACGTGCGCCAGCTCGGCCTGCGGGTGCTCCTCGGGCGTGGGCTCGAAACCGTTGACGGCCTCGCCCTCGGGGGCGGGCTCGCCGTGTCCGTGGCTTGCCTTCTTCGCGTTCACGAGTACCACGGTAAGGGCTGCGGCGAGCAGCATGATGATCATCGCCCACAGGGTCGCCCGGGCGTAGCCCTCGACGTCGCCGTCGAGCAGGTTCGCCGCGGTCTCCTCCTTGCCGGCGAGGAAGTCGGCCTTGCGGCTCGCGGCGACCGACGACAGCAGCGCGAGACCGAGCGCGCCACCGACCTGCTGGGCGGTGTTGATCAGCGCGCTGGCGACGCCCGCGTCCTGCGGCTGCACGCCCCAGGTCCCGACGTTGAAGGCCGGGACGAACACGCAGGTGATCGACAGACCCATGATCACCATGCCGGGGATCAGGTCGAGCAGGTAGCTGCTCTCGGCGTCGAGCCGGGTGAACAGCCCCAGCGCGATCGCCGTGCCGATCAGACCGCCGGCCATCAGGGCACGCGGCGGGTAGCGGTGCGAGTAGCGGGTCAGGAACTCCGAGGACGCGACGATGCACAGCGTCACCGGGAGGAAGGCCAGACCGGTCTTCAGGGCCGAGTACCCCAGGACCTCCTGGAAGTAGAAGCTCATGAAGAAGAACACGCCGAACAGGCCGATGACCGTCAGCATCACGGCGAGGTTCGCGCCCGCCCGGTTGCGGTCGGCGAGCACCCGCAGCGGCAGCAGCGGGTTGGCGATCATCCGCTGACTGACGATGAAGACGATCAGCAGCGAGCCGCCGATGCCGAACAGCCAGAGGGTGAACGGCTCGGTCCAGCCGGAGCGCTCGGCCTCGGAGAAGCCGTACACGAGGCTGACCAGACCGGCGGTGGCGAGCACAGCGCCGATCCAGTCGAGACGACCGGCGAACTCGGCCTTGAACTCGTCGAGGAACGCGAGCGTGCCCCAGATCAGGATGAGCACGACCGGGACGTTGATCAGCATGGTCGCGCGCCAGCTGACCGCCTCGGTGAGGACACCGCCCACGACCAGGCCCGCCGCCGACCCGGCACCGGCCACGGTGCCGAACAGCGAGAACGCCTTGATGCGTTCCATGGGGTCGGTGAAGGTGTTCGCGAGCAGCGCGAGGCCGGCCGGGGCCATCAGCGCGCCGAACACACCCTGCAGCGCGCGGGCGGTGAGCATGAGCTCGAAGTTGGGGGCGAAGCCGGCGAGCGCCGAGGCGACGCCGAAGCCGATGATGCCGATCAGGAACGTCCGCCGGAGCCCGAGGTAGTCGGCGATCCGGCCGCCCAGCATGAGCAGGCCACCGAAGGCCAGGGCGTAGGACGTGATGATCCACTGCCGGTCGGCCTCGGACAGCTTGAGGTCGTCGCTCATCGCGGGCAGCGCGACGTTGACGACCGTGCCGTCGAGGACGATCAGCAGCTGGCAGCCGGTGATGACCAGCAGGCCGAGCCAGCGGCGACGGGCGGCCGCGGCCGCCCGCTGCGAGTCGCCGGCGGCGGACTCCCCCGCCTCCGGTGACTGTGGCGCCCCGGCGTCGGCCGGCGTGGAGGCGACAACCGCCATGCGTGCTCCCCTGGATGTTTCGTACGGCAGGGGGCCACCCTAGGAGCCGAACAGTACGGCTCCGTACTCGGGCAGCCCAAGTTCCGGTAGGAACTCCCCCGGCGGGGGATTATTTCCGCGAAGGCGGCGTGTCGTCGCCCGAGTTTTTTCGGGCTACTTCTTCTCGCCCCGCTTGTCGCCGGCCTCGTCGGTGGAGAGCGCCGCGATGAAGGCTTCCTGGGGGACCTCGACCCGGCCCACCATCTTCATCCGCTTCTTGCCCTCCTTCTGCTTCTCGAGCAGCTTGCGCTTACGGGTGATGTCACCGCCGTAGCACTTCGCGAGGACGTCCTTGCGGATCGCGCGGATGTTCTCGCGCGCGATGATGCGGGAGCCGATCGAGGCCTGGATGGGGACCTCGAACTGCTGACGCGGGATCAGTTCCCTCAGCTTCTTGGTCATCCGCGTCGCGTAGTCCGGTGCCTTGTCCCGGTGCACGATCGCGGAGAAGGCGTCGACGGGCTCGCCCTGGAGCAGGATGTCGACCTTCACCAGGTCGGCCGTCTGCTCGCCGTTGATCTCGTAGTCCAGGCTCGCGTAGCCGCGGGTGCGGGACTTCAGCGCGTCGAAGAAGTCGAAGACGATCTCGGCGAGCGGGAGCGTGTAGCGCAGCTCGACGCGGTCCTCGGAGAGGTAGTCCATCCCGCCGAGCGTCCCCCGGCGCTGCTGGCAGAGCTCCATGATCGCGCCGACGAACTCGCTGGGGGCGAGCACCGTCGCGCGGACGATCGGCTCGTAGATCTCCCGGATCTTGCCGTCGGGGAACTCGCTCGGGTTGGTGACGACGAACTCCTTGCCGTCCTCCTTCACCACCCGGTACACGACGTTGGGGGCGGTGGAGATCAGGTCCAGGCCGGCCTCGCGCTCGAGGCGCTCCCGGATGATCTCGAGGTGCAGCAGGCCGAGGAAGCCGCAGCGGAAGCCGAAGCCCAGCGCGGCGGAGGACTCGGGCTCGTAGACCAGCGAGGCGTCGTTGAGCCGCAGCTTGTCGAGCGCCTCGCGCAGCTCCGGGAAGTCCGAGCCGTCGATCGGGTACAGCCCGGAGAAGACCATCGGCTTCGGGTCGCGGTACCCACCGAGGGCCTGCGTCGTCGGCTTGAGCGCGTCGGTGACGGTGTCGCCGACCTTGGACTGCCGGACGTCCTTCACCCCGGTGATGAGGTAACCCACCTCGCCCACGCCGAGGCCGGCGGCCGGGATCGGTTCCGGGGAGATGACGCCGATCTCGAGCAGCTCGTGGGTCGCCTTCGTCGAGAGCATGAGGATCTTCTCGCGCTTGCTCAGGTGACCGTCGATGACGCGGACGTAAGTCACGACGCCGCGGTAGGTGTCGTAGACCGAGTCGAAGATCAGCGCCCGCGCCGGGGCGTCCGGGTCACCGACGGGCGGCGGGACCTGGGCCACGATCTCGTGCAGCAGGTCCGTCACGCCCTCGCCGGTCTTGCCGCTGACCTTGAGGACGTCGTCGGGCTCGCAGCCGATGATGTGCGCGAGCTCGGCGGCGTACTTCTCCGGCTGCGCCGCCGGCAGGTCGATCTTGTTCAGGACCGGGATGATCTGAAGGTCGTTCTCCAGCGCCAGGTACAGGTTCGCCAGCGTCTGGGCCTCGATGCCCTGCGCGGCGTCGACGAGCAGCACCGCACCCTCGCACGCCGCGAGGCTGCGCGAGACCTCGTAGGTGAAGTCGACGTGGCCCGGGGTGTCGATCAGGTTCAGGACGTAGACCTGGCCGTCCAGCCCCGTCCAGGGGAGGCGGACCGCCTGGCTCTTGATGGTGATGCCGCGCTCGCGCTCGATGTCCATGCGGTCGAGGTACTGGGCGCGCATGGTCCGGTCGTCGACGACGCCGGTGAGCTGCAGCATCCGGTCCGCGAGGGTCGACTTGCCGTGGTCGATGTGAGCGATGATGCAGAAGTTGCGGATCAGCGCCGGGTCGGTCCGGTCCGGCCGGGGGGAGGTCGGGGGCACGCTGAAGTCCGTTCCAGTTCTGCGAGGGGCGGGCGCGACTCGTCGGCGAGCGCGCGGTCGACTCCGCCAATCATCCCACTAACCTCGGGCGGGTGACGGCACCCACGGCACCCACCGCACGCACCGGCCGCCCACTGAGCGAGATCGTCGAGCCCGGGTGGGCCCGGGCCCTGGAACCGGTGACCGACGTCATTGCCGGAATGGGCGAGTTCCTCCGCGCCGAGATCGCCGCCGGGCGGCAGTACCTGCCGGCCGGGACGAACGTGCTGCGGGCGTTCACCCGGCCGTTCGACGAGGTCCGCGTGCTGATCGTCGGGCAGGACCCCTATCCGACCCCGGGCCACGCGGTCGGGCTCTCGTTCTCCGTCTCCCCCGAGACGCGCCCGCTTCCCCGCTCGCTGATGAACATCTACCGCGAGTACTGCTCCGACCTCGGCCTCCCGCCGCCGAGCAACGGCGACCTGAGCCCCTGGAGCGATCAGGGCGTCCTGCTGCTGAACCGGGTCCTCACCGTCGCGCCCGGCGCCCCCGCGTCCCACCGCGGCCAGGGGTGGGAGCAGGTGACCGAGCAGGCGATCCGCGCCCTCGTCGCCCGGGACCGCCCCCTGGTTGCGATCCTCTGGGGCCGCGACGCCCAGACCCTGCGCCCGATGCTCGGCGACACCCCGACGATCGCGTCGGCCCACCCGAGCCCGATGTCCGCCGACCGCGGGTTCTTCGGCTCCCGCCCGTTCAGCCGGGCCAACACCCTCCTCGCCGACCTCGGCGCCCCACCCGTGGACTGGCGCCTCCCCTGACCCCCTCGTCCCACGAGGGGTGACACCCCTTCTGGCGGGGCGACATAGATGTCGGCCAGGGGTGACACCCCTTACTCCGCAGTAAGGGGTGTCACCCTTTCTTTTCCACAGGCCGGGGGTCCGGCGGCGGGGGCGCCGGGGCGTGACCAGGGTGTTGAGCTCAGGAGTGGTGGGGCTCGCGGATCACCTTCGGGAGCCGCTGGGCGCCGGGGCCGCGGGTGCCGGCGACGTCGCCGGGGTTGTAAAGCGCGCACCGCTGGAGCGACAGGCACCCGCAGCCGATGCAGGAGTCGAGGTTGTCGCGCAGCGCGGTCAGGCCCTCGATCTGCGCGTCGAGGCGGGCGCGCCAGTGCCGGGACAGGCGGGCCCAGTCGGCCTTCGTCGGGGTCCGGGTGTCCGGCAGTTCGGCGAGGGCCTCGCGGATCTCCGCGAGCGGGACGCCGACGTTCTGCGCGGCGCGGATGAACGCCAGGCGCCGCAACGCGCTGCGGGGGTAGCGGCGCTGGTTGCCCGACGTGCGCACCGCAACGACGAGACCTTCCTTGTCGTAGAAGCGGATCGCCGACGTCGCGAAGCCCGCACGCTCGGCGACCTCCCCGATCGTGAGCAGTTCCTCCGCGGGTTTCATCGCGCTCCTTGACTTCAAGTTCACTTCAACTTGCAGTCTGCTCACCGTACCCCGATGAGGCAGAAGGAGCACACGATGAGCGCACTGCAGACACCCCGGGCCGTGGTCACCGGCGGCTCGCGCGGGTTGGGCCTGGCCCTGACCCGAGAGCTCGTCTCCCGCGGCTGGCACGTGGTCGTCGACGGCCGGGACCCCGACGTCCTCGCCGCCGCGGTCGCCGGGCTCCCCGACCCGACGCGGGTGACGGCGATCGCCGGTGACGTGGCCGACCCGTTCCACCGCGCCGCGCTGGTCGAGGCCGCGGGGCCGCGCGTCGACCTGCTGGTGAACAACGCGAGCGTCCTCGGCGCCGTGCCGCTGCCCCCGCTGGCCACGTACCCGCTCGCGGACCTGGAGCAGGTCTTCGCGGTCAACACCGTCGCGCCACTGCGGCTGGTGCAGCTGCTGCTCCCCGCCCTCGAACGAGGACGCGGCCGGATTGTCAACGTCTCCTCCGACGCCGCCGTCGAGGCCTACCCCGGGTGGGGCGGGTACGGGGCGTCGAAGGCGGCCCTCGACCTGCTCAGCGCCGTCCTCGCCGTCGAGCACCCCGCGGTGCGGACGTACGTCTTCGACCCCGGCGACATGGGCACCGAGCTCGCGGCCGCCGCGGGCGAGGACCCGGCCGGGCGGCCGGCGCCCGAGTCCGTCGTCCCGGCGCTGCTCCGCCTCGTCGAGGACGACCTGCCCAGCGGGCGCTACACCGCGGAGGCCCTGCGCCCGGTCGGGGCGACCCGATGAGATTCCGGACGCTGCCCGCGCCCGCGATCGCATTCGAGCTCGGCCCGGAGCGGGAGGCGGCGATGCCGCCGGAGCGTCGCGGCCTGACCCGCGACGGGGTCCGTCTGCTGGTCGCGACGCCGGAGACGGTCGCGCACCGCCGGTTCTCCGACCTCCCGGCGCACCTCTCCCCCGGCGACCTGCTCGTCGTGAACACCTCGGCGACGGTGCCCGCCGCGCTGGAGGGTCGGCGCGAAGACCGCCGGCCGACCGTCGTGCACGTCTCGGCCGAACTGCCCGACGGAAGCTGGGTCGTCGAGCTCCGCCGCCCCGACCGCGCCGGTCCGCAGTGGGACGGCGCCGCCGGGGAACGGGTCGAGGTCAAGGGTCGGCTGCGCCTGCGCCTGGTCGCGCCCTATCCGGAACCGGCCGCGTCGAGCCGATTGTGGCGGGCGGTCCCGGAGACGCCGGTCGCCCTGCTCGACCACCTCGCCCGGCACGGCCGGCCGATCCGGTACGCGCACCACTCCGCGCGGTTCCGGCTCGACGAGCACCAGACCGTCTACGCCGACCGGCCCGGCAGTGCCGAGATGGCGAGCGCGGGGCGGCCCTTCACCCCGGAGCTGCTGGTCCGGCTGATGGCGCGCGGCGTCACCGTCGCCCCGGTCGTGCTCCACGCGGGCGTGTCCAGCCAGGAGGCGGGCGAACCACCGCTGCCCGAGCGGTTCGCGGTCCCGCCCGACACCGCGCGGCTGGTGAACAGCGCGCGCTGCGCCGGTCGCCGGGTCGTCGCGGTGGGGACGACGGTCGTCCGGGCCCTCGAGTCGGCGTCCGACGCCGACGGGCTCGTCGAGCCGGCCGCGGGCTGGACCGACCTCGTCCTCGGCCCGGACCGTCCGGCGCGGGTGGTGGGCGGGCTGATTTCCGGCCTCCACGCCCCGGAAGCGAGCCACCTGCTCCTGCTGGAGGCGGTCGTCGGCCCGGACCTCGTCGCCACCGCGTACCGCGCCGCCCTCGGCCGGGACTACCTCTGGCACGAGTTCGGCGACTCGACCCTGTTCCTGCCCGGGGCAGTGGCGGGGCCGGCGATCCTGGGAGCGGCCTGAAGGGTTGCTGGACAGGCATTGAGGGACCGGCGCGGGGCGGGCGAGCGATGTTCCCTGGAGTGGTACGACCGCCCACTCATCGAAGGAGCTGAGTCCGCCGTGCGCATGCTCCGGAAGCTTGCCAAGGCCGAGGCCAGGGTCGCTGCCCTGACCGAGGAGTCCACCGCGCTCGCCCTGCGCCGCAGCCAGGCCGAGACCGCCCTCGCCCAGAGCGAGGTTCACCGCCTCCGCGCCGAACTCGACGCGCTGTCGGTCCGCTACGCCGCACTGGAGCGCCGCCTCACCGCGGAGCAGATCGCGAGCTGACGTGCCTCGGTCGGCCGGGGTTGGCCGGGGATTCCGGGGGGATCCCCGGCCAACCTGTGCGCCAGATATGAGTTGTTTTCATGGATGACCCGACGGGGTACGAGGACGGACGCCCGCAAGCCCGCCCGCCCGACCCGTGAGGGGCTGAATCCGCCGCAATGGGAGTTCTCCGCAAGATCACGTCCGTCAGCACGTTCGGCAAGGTCGCCTTCCGGACCCCGGAGGAGGAGGCGGAGCGCTCCGCGCGTCGCTTCGCCAAGGCCGACGCCAAGGTCGCCCGGCTCGCCCAGGCCTCGGCCGAGCTCGCCGCGCAGCGCAGCGCCGCCGAGGCCGAGATCGCCCGGCAGGAGGCCGCCGAGCTCCGCGCGAACATCGACGCGCTCCAGGCCCGCTACGCCGACGCCCGCCGCGCCACCGAGAGCGAGCGTCCTCGTCGGACGCTGGGCCGACCGGTCAGGCCACGCGCGTGACGTCGACCTCGACGCTGAGCGAGGTACCGCCCGGCCCGGCGTAGACACCCTTGTGCGGCGGGACGTCCCAGTAGTCCCGGCCGCGGGCGACGACGACGTGCTCGACGCCGACGGGCTTGCCGTTCGTCGGGTCGTAGGGCGTCCACGCGCCGTCCCACCACTCGACCCAGGCGTGGCTCTGGCCGGTGACGGTCTCACCGATGCCGGCCTCGGGAGCGGGGTGCAGGTAGCCGGAGACGTAGCGGGCCGGGACACCCAGCCCGCGCAACAGACCCACCGTCAGATGCGCCAGGTCCTGGCAGACCCCGGCGCGGGCGTCCCACGCCTCCTTGGCGACGGTGTGGACGCCGGTCGAGCCCGGCACGTACCGGACCTCCCCGCGCAGCCACTCGGCGCAGGCGCGCGCCGCCTCCGCGGGGGCGGCGTCACCGACAATCTCGCGGACCTGCTCGATCAGGTCCGGACCGACCTCGGTGTGCGCGGTCGGGCTGAGGTACTCGACGTGGGTGTCGCGCACGCGGTCGTCGCGCAGGGTCTCCCAGCCGACAGCCCCGCCGCCGGGCGGGGTGTCCGCGGTCTCGACGACACTCGTCGCCGTCAGCGCCAGCGTCCGGTGCGGGACGTGGACGTCGAACGCGGTGACGTAGGCACCCCAGTAGTCCCAGTACCGCGAGCCGGTCGCGGACGGGCTGACCTGGATGCGCGCGTCCAGCGTCGACTGCGCGGCGTCGTTGAGCGGAGTCATGCGGACCTCGTTGTAGGAGGCGAGCACCTCGCCCTCGTAGTCGATCCGCGTGCGGTGCTCGATCTTCAACCGCCAGGTCACGACGCCACTCCCACCGACGAGTCGTCCGCCGGCGCGAGGCCGGTGACGGTGTCGCCGCTCTCGGTCGACCAGGTCATCTGCGCGATGCGCGGGAAGTACCGCGCCGCGATGGCGTCGTTGACCATCGAGCAGGTGGCCTGCAACCCCTCGAGGTCGGAGGAGAAGTCGGCCAGCAGGTCGCCGGGGCTGCGGAACTCAAGGTCGGCGCGGGCGCGGCCGAGCAGCCGGCGCGCCTCGTCGGCGACGCCGCTGCGACCCGCGTCGGGGTCGAGCATCGTCAGGCAGCGCTCGGCGCCGGACAGGGCGGAGAACACCGACCGCGGCGAGAGCCGATCGATCATCAGGAACTCCGCGGCCCGGTCCTCGCGCACCGGTCCGCGGTACGTGCGCAGGTAGCTCTCGTACGCACCGCAACTGCGCAGCAGCGTCCCCCACGTCGGCGCGCGGCCGCCGGGGAGCGTCCGGAGCATCAGCAGACGGGCCGTCATGTCCGCGCGTTCGAGGCAGCGACCGAGCGTCAGGAACGTCCAGCTCTCGTCACGGCTCATCGTGGTGTCGACGAGGCCGGACATGATCGCCGTCGACTCCCGCACCCAGCTGAAGAAGCCGTGTGGACCGAAGCGGTCGGCGCGGCGACGCTGCTCGGGCAGGTCGATCCAGGTCGAGTTCAGCGCCTCGAAGATCTCGGCCGAGATGGTCTCGCGCGCGCCACGGGCGTTCTCGCGCGCGGCCGACAGCGAGCCGGCGATCGAGCTCGGGTTGTTCTGGTCGTAGGCGAGCTGGGCGAGGACCTGCGCGGCCGACTTCGCCTCCGCTCCCCCGTCGACGCCCATGACCTCCATCAGCGAGGTGCAGACCCGCGCCTCGTCGATCCACGGGTCCTCGACGAGCATCTGGACGTGCACGTCGAGGATGCGTGCGGTCGAGTCGGCCCGCTCCAGGTAGCGACCGATCCAGAACGTGGACTCCGCGATCCGGCTCAGCATCGCGAGCTCCCCTGCTGCTGTTGCGCCGCCTGCCGGTGCAGGGCGGGCACGGAACCGAGCGTGCGCGGGCCGGGGTCGGACGCGGTGCCGCGCGGTGCACGCTGACTGGCCTGCACCGGCTCCTCGGCGACGGTCGGCGCCTTCGGGACGTCCGGGTCGTTCGGCCCCGCGAGAACCCAGGTGTCCTTCGACCCGCCGCCCTGGGACGAGTTCACGACCAGCTGCCCCTCCGGGAGCGCGACACGGGTCAGGCCGCCGGGCAGGACGTAGATCTCCTTGCCGTCGTTCAGCGCGAACGGGCGGAGGTCGACGTGACGCGGCCTCAGCTGATCCTCGATCAGCGTGGGCACGGTGGAGAGCGAGACGACCTGCTGGGCGATCCAGCCTCGCGGGTCGGCCGCGACGCGGACCGCGAGTTCGCCGAGCACGTCCTGGTCGGCCCGCGGCCCGATGACGATGCCCTTGCCGCCGGAGGCGTCGACCGGCTTGAGCACGAGCTCGCTCAGGTGCGCGAGGACCCACTTCAGCGTCTCGGGGTCGTCGAGGCGGTAGGTCTCGACGTTGGCGAGGATCGGGTCCTCGTTCAGGTAGTACCGGACCATGTCCGGCACGTAGCTGTAGACGAGCTTGTCGTCCGCGATGCCGTTGCCGACCGCGTTGCAGATCGTCACCCCGCCGTCCCGAGCGGCGTTGAGCAGGCCCGGGCAGCCGATCACCGAGTCGGGGTTGAAGTGCAGCGGGTCGAGGAAGTCGTCGTCGATGCGCCGGTAGATGACGTCGACGCGCTTCTCCCCCGACGTGGTCCGCATGTAGACGCGGTTGCCGCGGCAGACCAGGTCGCGACCTTCGACGAGTTCGACGCCCATGAGACGGGCGAGCAGCGCGTGCTCGAAGTACGCGGAGTTGTAGATGCCCGGGGTGAGGACGACGACCTCGGCGTCCGGGTTGCCGTCGGGCGCCGCGGCGCGGGCGGCCGCGAGCAGGCGCTGCGGGTAGTCCGAGACCGGCATGATCCGGTGCGAGGAGAACGCCTCCGGCAGGCCGTGCGTCATCGCGCGCCGGTTCTCGATGACGTAGCTCACACCGGACGGCGTCCGGATGTTGTCCTCCAGGACGCGGAACTGGCCGGACTCGTCACGGATGACGTCGATGCCCGAGACCAGGACCCGGACCCCGTTCGCCGGGACCACGTCGGCCGCGGCCCGGTGGAAGTGTGCCGAGGTCGCGATCAGCCGCCGGGGCATGACGCCGTCGGCGAAGATCTGCCCCGAGTCGTAGACGTCGGCCAGGAAGGCCTCGAGCGCCCGGACGCGCTGGGCGACGCCCTCGGAGAGGACCTCCCACTCCTGGGCGGTGATGATCCGGGGAACGATGTCGAGCGGGAACGGCCGCTCCTCGCCGCCCAGCGCGAACGTGACGCCGCGGTCGAGGAAGGACAGCGCGAGGGCGTCGGCGCGGGCGCGCAGCTCGTCACTGGGGAGCGAGCGGACGGTGTCGTAGACCGCCTCGCACGCCGGACGGGGCTTCCCGCCGTCCGAGAACATCTCGTCCCAGGCCGAGCCGAGCGGGTAGTCCTGGAACAAGTCGGCCATTGGCTCAGCGTATGCCCGCGCTGTTTCGAAGAGTTTTCACCGCAACCCGTACGCTGCACGGCGTGTCCACCCCGCACCGCCGGGGGTGGCGCCGGCGCCGGTTTGGTGGCTTCCGGACAGCGCTGGTAACCTCGGCGGTCGCGCTCGGCGTGCGCATTCGCGCACGCCCGCGTTCCGATGGACTCCGAGACAGACCGAGGCGAGCTCTTCCGTGGCGAACATCAAGTCGCAGATCAAGCGCAACAAGACCAACGAGAAGGCCCGGCTGCGCAACAAGGCCGTGCGGTCCTCGCTGAAGACGTCCATCCGCAAGTTCCGTGAGGCCGCCGCGGCCGGCGACACCGAGGGCGCGACCCAGCTCATGCGCCAGGCCGCCCGCCAGCTCGACAAGGCCGCCAGCAAGGGCGTCATCCACGCCAACGCGGCCGCCAACAAGAAGTCGGCCATGGCCCACGCCCTCACGAAGGCCGGCAGCTAGCCGCCACCAGCCACAACGTCAGCGGGATCGAGCGCTATTGCGCGCGATCCCGCTGACGTTAAGGAGCTTCAGCCGTCGCGGCGGGCGGCGCCGATGTCGACCAGGGCCCGCTCGAGGGCGTAGGCGGTGGAGACCGCCCCGCCCTTGACGGCGGCGTCGGCGGCGGCGACGGCGGTCAGGGCCCGGGCCATGCCGTCCGGGGTCCAGCCGCGCAGCTGGCGGCGGAGGCTGTCGACCTTCCAGGGCGGCATGCCGAGCTGGCGGGCCAGGTCGCCCTGGGAGAGCCCGCGGGGAGCCGACCCGAGCTTGGCGAGCCCGCGGAGGCTGTTGGCGAGGGCACCGACGACCATGACCGGCTCCGCGCCGCAGGCCAGGGCCCAGCGCAGGCGCTCCAGCGCCTCGGGGGTCCGGCCCTCCAGGGCGAGGTCGGCGACGTGGAAGCTGGTGACGTCGGCCCGGCCCGCGTAGTAGCGGCGGACCTCGTCGGCGTCGATCGCGCCGGTCGTGTCGGCGCAGAGCTGGCTGCAGGCGGCGGCGAGCTCCCGCAGGTCGCCGCCGACGGCGTCGAGCAGCGCCCGGGCGGTGTCCTGCCCGACCCGGCGCCCGGCCGCGCGGAACTCCCCCGCGATGAACGTCAGCTTGTCGCCGGCCTTCTTGACCTCGGAGCAGTCCACGACGACCGCGCCGGCCTTCTTCGCCGTGTCGGCCAGGGCCTTGCCCTTCGCCCCGCCGGCGTGCACGAGCAGGACGCAGACGTCCTCGGGCACGTTCTTCACCAGCGCCTCGACCTCGCCGAGGACGGGCTGGGACAGGTCCTGGGCCGCGCGCAGGATCAGCAGCCGCCGCTCGGCGAACAGCGAGGGGCTGGTGAGCTCGTCGAGCATCCCGGACTGCAGCGTCCCGGGGGCGAGGTCGTGGACGTCCGCGTCCGGGTCGACGGCCCGCACCGCCCGCCGCGCCGCCGCGACCGCCCGCTCCGCGAGCAGCTCCTCCGGCCCCACCACCAGCGTCAGCGCCGGCAGCGGGGCGGGCGCGTTACTCATCTCCGCTCACGGGAGTGAGCTTGCCACGGCCGCCCGACAGGCCGGATCAGCCGGGGCGGTCCCGCACGACGGCCAGGCGGCCGGCGCGGAGGACGACGGCGACGTCGCCGTGACGGTCGGTGCGGCCGATCGCGGTCCGGGCGGCGGTGAGCAGGCGCAGGACTGCGGGGGCGGGGTGGCCGTAGTCGTTGTCGGCGCCGACGGAGGCGAGCGCGATCCGGGCCCCGAGGGTGGCGAGGAACGGCGGGTGCTGATGGGCCGAGCCGTGGTGCGGGACCTTGAGGACGTCCGCGCGCAGTCCCGGTTCGGCGCGATGCAGGGCGGCCTGGGCGGCCGGCTCGATGTCCCCGGTCAGCAGGATCCGGACGCCGCGGACCTCGGCCAGCAGCACCACCGACGCGTTGTTGGCGGGCGCGCCCTCGTCGATCAGGCGCAGCGGCCACAGGACCCGCCAGGCCACGTCCCCGGCGCGGCGCTGCTCCCCCGGTCCGGGGCTCGTGAGCGGGATGCGGCCGGCCCAGCGCTGCACCCGCTCCACCTCCCCCGCGGGGTCCGGCAATGGGCTGACCCCGATCTCGGCCACGCGACGGCCGCGCAGCACGCCCGGCAGACCCTCGACGTGGTCGGCGTGGAAGTGGGTCAGGAGCAGGTACGGGATCTCGCGGACGCCGAGCCGGCGCAGGCAGCGGTCGACCGCGGCCGGGTCGGGCCCCGCGTCGACGACGACGGCCGACCGCGGCCCGGCGCGGATCGCGAGGGCGTCCCCCTGCCCGACGTCGCACGCCACCACGACCCAGTCCCGAGGCGGCCACGAACTCGGGAGCACCGACGGCACCGGGACGGGTGGCCGGAGCGCGAGCACCACCGCCAGCACGACCAACCCCACCGCCACCGGCGGCAACTGACGCACCGTCACGACCGCGAGTGTCAGGAGCGTCAGGACCAGCGCCCCGCGCGCACCCGCCAGCCACGGCACCGTCGCGCCCGGCACGTCGGCGGCGCACCGCGCAACGGTGACGATCCACCACGCCGGCAGACCCGCGAGCTGCCCGAACACCCGCGCCAGCGGCGGGCAGACGGGCCAGGTCACCGCCGCGAGGACGCCGAGCAGCATCGCCGGCGGCACCGCCGGGACGGCGAGCAGGTTCGCCGGGACCGCGACCAGAGCCACCTCGTCGGTCAGCAGCACGAGCACCGGACCGCAGGCCGCCTGGGCCGCGGCGGGGACGGCGATCGCCGTCGCGAGCCAGCGCGGCATCCGGCGCGCCAGGCGGTCGCGCCAGCGCGGGGCGAGGAAGATCAGCCCGGCCGTCGCCGAGACACTGAGCGCGAACCCGTACGAGCGCGCGAGCCACGGGTCGACGAGCAGCAGCACGATCACCGCCGCGCACAGCGCGGGCGCGGCCCGGCCGCGCCGACCCACCGCCAGCCCGAGGACCCCGACGACGCCCATCACCGACGCCCGCAGCAGGCTCGGCTCCGGCCGTGCGACGAACACGAAGACCACGACGGTGGCGAGCCCGACGACCGGGAGCGCACGCAGTCGCACCCCCGCCAGCCGCGCCAACCCGAGCACGGCCCCGAGCAGCAGCGCGAGGTTCGACCCCGACACGGCGAGGACGTGGGAGAGCCCCGCGACCTGGAAGTCGCCGCTGAGCTCCGGGTCGATGCCCGAGGTGTCACCGAGCACGAGCCCCGGCACCAACCCGCGTTCGGCGGCCCCGAGCCCGGCGACGGCGGACCGCAGGCCGGCCCGGACGTCGGCGGCGGCGCGGTCCCGCCACGGCGCAGCGCTCGCGACCGGCGGCGGCCCCCGCACCTGCAGGATTGCGGCCAGCGGGCTGTGCGAGCGCGGCGGCGAGAGACGCCCGGCCACGCGCATCTCCTGACCCGGGATCAGATTCGTCCAGCCGCGATCGGTCGCGAGAACGAGAACGCGGGTGTGGACGTCGGTCGTCGTCCCCCGGGCGAGGACTCGCTCGACCAGCGCCGGCACCGTGATCACCTCACTGCGACCGAAGCGCGACGCCGTCGCCCGGACCGCCGGGTCCCCCGTCACCCGCAGGTCGACGCGGACCGTCGCCCGCTCGTGCGCGAGGTCGTCGACCGGCCCGGCGGCGATCGCGGTTCCTCGCGCGGCGGCCCCGAGTCCGGCCGCCGCACCGACACCGAGGGCGGCGGCGAGCACCGTGGCGCCCGCGGTCCGCGACCGCGCGAGCAGCAGCGCCGCGACGCCCGCACCGAGCACACCGATGCCGACCGTCGTGCGGTGCAGCGTCGGCGCGAGCCAGGCCGCGACCCAGGCCGCGGCGGCGGCCGGGAGCAGGCGCAGATCGATCCGGTCCACCGGCGGACGCTACGACGGCCGGCTGACCTCGAGCCCCGTCACTGTGGACAACTCCGGACGTGTGCGCCCTGGGGAAAACTCAGCGACCGAGGTCCGCGCGGCGGTCGGTGTAGGCGCGACCGGGCTGCAGGCTGTTGCCGTACAGCTGAGACACCGTCACGAACGTGTAGCCGCGGTGGGCCAGCGAGCGCAGAATCCGCGGGACGGCCGCGACCGTCGTGCGGTGGATGTCGTGCATCAGCACGATCGAGCCGGGCTTGGTCTGGCGCACGACGCTGCGGTGGACGCGGTCGGTGTTCTGGTAGCGCCAGTCGAGCGGGTCGACGTCCCACAGGATGATCGGCGCCTGCAGGCGCGCGAGTTCCCCGTTGACCCGGCGCGAGACCGAGCCGTACGGCGGGCGGACCAGCGTCGGACGAACGCCCGTGACCTCTGCGATGAGGTCGGCGGTGCGGGTGATCTGCCGGTTGACGTCCCGTTCGCGCAGCGCGGTCAGCTGCGGGTGCGACCAGGAGTGGTTGCCGATCTCGTGCCCGGCGGCCGCGATCGCGCGCAGGGCGTCCGGGTTGTCGGCGATCATCTCGCCGAGCGGGAACCACGTCGCCACCGCGTTGTACTCCGCGAGGGCGGCGAGCACCTGGCTCGTCTGCGCGCCGGGGCCGTCGTCGAAGGTCAGCGCGACGCACTTGAGGACGGAGCAGTCCACGTCCCCCGTGACCGGGATCGCCGGCGCCGGAGCCACCTCGTCCGCCGGCGCCGGGGGTTGCAGCCCGAGGATCCGCGCGCGCTCCGCGGCGAGCTTCGCGCGGTCGCGGGCGCGGGCCTGTTCCTCGCTGAGGACGTCGGAATCCTCGGCGGCGAGGTTCGACGCGGACGCGACCGGTTTGGCGGCCGCCTCGTCCGAGCCGGCGGTACGCGCGACGACCACGACCGTCGCCGACAGGCAGATCCCGAGCGCGACGATGCCCGCCACCGCGGCGATCCGCCGCCGGGCCGTCTGCGCCTCGACCATGCCTGTCCTCTTCCGTCCGAACCTGAGGATCGTACGGAATCCGGTCATACCGGGTAAATCGGACAGGGCTGTGAAACTGAAGACGGTTCAGAAAAGCGCAGGTCAAGACGGCAATCAGGCGGCCGCGTGATCGGTGTGCACCCGGCCCGCCCGCAGCGCGGTGCCGAACAGGTCGGAGACGCTGACGAAGGTGTAGCCCTGCGCGGCGAGCGTGGCGAGGATCAGCGGCACCGCCGCGACCGTGCTCGCGTGGATGTCGTGCAGCAGCACGATCGATCCGGGCCGCACGAAGTCGACAACGTTGCGGTGAACGAGATCGGCGTCACGGTACTTCCAGTCGAGCGGATCGACGTCCCAGAGGACGATCGGGGCACCGAGCTGCTTGAGGGCGACCCGCACCCGGGGCGAGAGCGCGCCGTAGGGCGGACGCACCAGTCGCGGCCGAACGCCGGTGGCGCGCTCGACCACGTCGGCGGTGCGGGTGATCTCCCCCGCCACCGTGAGGTCGCCCTGTCGCGGCAGGACCGGGTGCGACCAGGAGTGGTTGCCGATCTCGTGACCCGCGCGCGCGATCGCTCGCAGCCGTTCGGGATGTGCGGCGGCGACCTCGCCGACCGGGAACCACGTCGCGACCGCGTTCGCGCGCCGCAGCATCCGCAGCAGCGCGCGGGTCTGCGGCCCCGGACCGTCGTCGAAGGTCAGCGCGACGCACTTCTGCACCGCGCAGTCCGGGCGGGTGTGCGGCAGCAGCGGACGGGTCCGCTCGGTCTCCGCGGCGACGGGCGTCATCGTCTCCGCCGGTGTACCGGCCTGCCGCGCCCCCAGCGCGACCGCGACCGACAACCCCGCCACCAGTACCGGCGCGACGACGAGAGCGACTCCCCGCCCCCGCCGGCCCCATGGACCGACCACAACGTCCCCCGAACGCCCCCGACCGGCACGCCAACTACCGGTGCTGCCCCCGAGCATGACTCCCCGCCACACCGCTGCGCCCCGCCCGTCACGCGAACGGCCCAACGCCAATCGGGTGAATCTGGTGACGCTGCGTCAGATCTACCGAAGTGCGGGCCGAGGGCACTGCAGCTCTGCTGTCGACGGCCGGGGATGGACGCGGCCGCGGTTCCTTCAGACCCGGACCCGGCTCTTCAGGTCGGCGAAGGTGCTCGGGCCGATGCCGGGGACCTCCTGGAGCTCCTCGATCGAGGAGAAGCGGCCGTGCTCGGAGCGCCAGTCGAGGATCCGCTGGGCGAGGACGGGGCCGACGCCGGGGAGGCTGTCGAGGTCGGCGAGGGTCGCGGTGTTGAGGTTCACCAGGCCGTCGGAGCCGATGCCACCGGCGGTGGCGCCCGCGTCCCCGGCCTCAAGGACGACCTGCTCGCCGTCGGTGAGGAGCCGGGCGAGGTTGAGCGAGGTCGTCGCGACGCCGGGACGGGGACCGCCCGCGGCCTCGAGGGCGTCGAGGACCCGCGACCCCGCGGGCAGCTGCACCACCCCGGGGCGGCGCACCTTGCCCTGGACGTCGACGACGATGCCGGGCGCGGCGAGGCCGGGGGCGGCCGAGACGCCCGGGACCGGCGAACCCGGGGCGACCACGGCGGCGGGCCCGACGTCCTCGACGTGCGGGCGCGCCCGCAGGACGACGGCCCCGGCGATCACCACTCCCCCGAGCGCGATGACCAGCAGCGCCCCCACCGCGCGCCGGTCGAGCCCGAGGCGAACCCGGCCGGGTCCGGGGAGGTCCGGATCGTCGACGGCGTCCAGCTCGGCGTCGACCGGCACAGCGTCGACCGGCACAGCGTCGACCGGCCCCGGGCCGACCGCGAAGAGCTCCCGCACCCGGAGCTCCGCGCGTGCCCGGGCCTCGGCGACGCGACCCGACCCCGTCCGCAGACCCACGGCCGGACGGTAGACGGCTTCGCGCCCCCGCGGGGGCGCCGGCCGCCGGTCTGTGGACAACGTCGACCGTGCGCCGCCTGTGGAAAAGAAAGGGTGACACCCCTTACTGCGCAGTAAGGGGTGTCACCCTTTTTTGACAGCGGCCCGGCGTGAGCGGGGCGGGGCGGGACGGTCAGGCGGGGACGACGTTGACCAGCTTCGGCGGCCGGGCGACGACGGTGCGGACGCCGGCGCCGTCGAGGGCGCGCTGGACCGCCTCGGAGGCGAGGGCGAGTTCGACCAGCGCCTCCTCGGTGATGTCGGCCGGGACCTCGAGCCGGTCGCGGACCTTGCCCTTGACCTGGACGACGCAGGTGACGGTGTCCTCGACCAGCAGGGCCGGGTCGGCGGTCGGGAACGGCTCGTACGCGAGCGAGCCGGTGTGGCCGAGCTTGGCCCACAGCTCCTCGGCGATGTGCGGCGTCAGCGGCGCGATCATCAGCACCAGCGCCTCGGCGACCTCACGCGGCAGCCCGCCCTCCGCGCTCACGACGCGGGTCAGGTGGTTGTTGCACTCGGTCAGCTTCGCGATGGCGGTGTTGAAGCGCAGGTTGTCCATGTCGCGGCCGACGCCGTCGATGGTCCGCGCGAGCACGCGCGCGGTCTCGTCGTCGACCGGACGGTCCTGCACCGTCGGCTTGCCGGTGTTCTCGTCGACGACGTTGCGCCAGATCCGCTGCAGCAGCCGGAACGAGCCGACGACCGCACGGGTGTCCCACGGCCGGGAGACGTCCAGCGGGCCCATCGCCATCTCGTACAGCCGGAGGGTGTCCGCGCCGTACGCGTCGAACATGTCGTCCGGCGTGACGGAGTTGCGCAGGGACTTGCCCATCTTCCCGTACTCGCGGGTGACCTCTTCGCCGTTGTAGGTCCATACGCCGTCCGCACCCTCGACGACCTCGTCGGCCGGCACCAGCACACCCCGCGCGTCGCGGTAGGCGTAGGCCTGGATGTAGCCCTGGTTGAACAGGCGACGGAACGGCTCGGACGAGGAGACGTGGCCCAGGTCGTAGAGCACCTTGTGCCAGAAGCGCGCGTACAGCAGGTGCAGCACGGCGTGCTCGACACCGCCGACGTACAGGTCGACACCGCCGCAGTCGCTCTCGCTGCGCGGGCCCATCCAGTAGCGCTCGTTCTCCGGGTCGACCAGACGCTCGGAGTTCGTCGGGTCCAGGTAGCGCAGCTCGTACCAGCACGAGCCCGCCCACTGCGGCATCGTGTTGGTCTCCCGCCGGTACTCCTTGGGCCCGTCGCCCAGGTCCAGCGTGACGGTCGTCCACTCGGTCGCGCGGGCGAGCGGCGACTCCGGATCTGAGTCGGCGTCATTCGGGTCGAACGTCCGCGGCGAGTAGTCCTCCACCTCCGGCAGCTCGACCGGCAGCAGCTCCTCCGGCAGCGCCACGACACCGTGCTCGTCGTAGACGACGGGGAACGGCTCGCCCCAGTACCGCTGGCGGCTGAACAGCCAGTCGCGCAGCTTGTACTGGACCGTCGCCTCACCCAGACCCTTGGCGACCAGCCACTCGGTGATGCGTTCCTTCGCCGCGGCCATCGTCAGGCCGTTCAGCGAGATCTCGTCGTTCTCCGAGTTGATCGAGACGCCTTCACCGGTCCACGGCCCGTCGGTCCAGTCCGCCGGCGGCTGGACGGTGCGGCGGATCGGCAGCCCGAACGCCTCGGCGAACGCCCAGTCACGCTCGTCCTCGGCCGGGACGGCCATGATCGCGCCGGTGCCGTACCCCATCAGGACGTAGTCGGCGACGAAGACCGGGATCTGCTCACCGTTCACCGGGTTCGTCGCGTGGACACCGGTGAAGACGCCGGTCTTCTCCTTCGAGTCGACCTGCCGCTCGACGTCCGACTTCGACATCGCCGCGGTCCGGTACGCCGCCACCGCGGCCGCGGGCGTCGGGTGCCCGCCGGTCCAGGACTCGGGCAGGTCGCCCGGCCACTGCGCGGGCAGCAGGTCGTCGACCATCGGGTGCTCGGGCGCGAGCACCATGTACGTCGCGCCGAACAGGGTGTCGGGACGCGTCGTGAAGACGGTGATCTTGTCCGCCGCGCCGGCCGCGGTGGTCACCGCGAAGTCGACGCGGGCGCCCTGCGAGCGGCCGATCCAGTTGCGCTGCATCAGCTTGATGGCGTCGGACCAGTCCAGCCCGTCGAGGTCGGCGATCAGCCGGTCGGCGTAGGCGGTGATGCGCATCATCCACTGGCGCAGGTTGCGCTTGAAGACCGGGAAGTTGCCGCGCTCGCTGCGACCGTCGGCGGTGATCTCCTCGTTCGCCAGCACCGTGCCCAGGCCGGGGCACCAGTTCACCGGCGCGTGCGAGAGGTAGGCGAGGCGGTGCGAGTCGATGATGTCGCGGCGCTCGCGCTCGGCCAGCTCGTCCCACGCGCGGCCGTCCGGCGTCGGCCGGGACCCGTCGGCGTACTGGGCGATCAGGTCGGCGATCGGCCGGGCCTTGTCGGCCTCGGTGTCGTACCAGGAGTTGAAGATCTGCAGGAAGATCCACTGCGTCCACCGGTAGTAGTCGGTGTCCGTCGTGGAGATCGAGCGGCGGGCGTCGTGCCCCAGGCCCAGCGCGCGCAGCTGACGGCGCATGTTGGCGATGTTCGCCTCGGTCGTGACCCGCGGGTGCTGACCGGTCTGCACCGCGTACTGCTCGGCCGGCAGACCGAACGCGTCGTACCCGAGGCAGTGCAGGACGTTGTAACCCGTCATGCGCTTGTAGCGGCCGTAGACGTCGGTCGCGATGTAGCCCAGCGGGTGCCCGACGTGCAGTCCCGACCCCGAGGGGTACGGGAACATGTCCATCACGAAGAGCTTCTCCCGGCCGGCGACCTTCTCCGGCTCGGCCATGGGCCCGGCGGGGTTGGGCGCCTCGAACGTGCCCTCCGCCTCCCACCGGTCCTGCCAGCGGCGTTCCAGCTCGTTGGCGAGCGCCGCGGTGTAGCGGAACTTCGGGGCGTCGGCGCCGGTCTCGGGGGCCTGCTCGGAGTCGCTCATGTCCTCAGTCTCGTGTGCGCGCGGTTGCTCTCCGCAACCAGGGTGCGCCCTCGGGTACGGCGGACGCGACCCGATTCTAGGGAGCCCAGCGCAGCCGTCCGCGGCCGCCGATCACCGCCGCCGGGAACCCCGCCCCACCCGTCCGTCGTTGCCGCCCTGATGTCCGACTCAGCTCCGAGACCGGGGCGGCCTCGGTGACCGAGGCCGCCTTTCTGCTCCTCGCCCTCGCCCTCGTCGCCGCGTGCGGCCTGTTCGTCGCGGCGGAGTTCTCCTTCGTGACCGTCGACCGGGCCGCGGTCGACCGCGCGGCCGCCGACGGGGACCGCGCCGCCCGCGGCGCCCAGCACGCGCTGCAGACGCTGTCGACGCAGCTCTCCGGCGCGCAGGTCGGGATCACCGTGACCAACCTCGCGATCGGGTTCCTCGCCGAGCCCGCGATCGCCCGGTTGGTGGACGGCCCGCTCCGCGACGCCGGGGTCGCCGACGGGTGGGTGCACCCCGTCGCCCTGACGATCAGCCTGACGCTGGCGACGGCGGTCACGATGATCTTCGGCGAGCTCGTGCCGAAGAACCTCGCGATCGCCCGGCCGCTGGCCGTGGCCCGCGCGACCCAGGGTTTCCAACGCGGGTTCACGAGCTTGAACCGCGGGCCGATCCGCGTGCTCAACGGCGCGGCCAACGCGATCCTGCGCCGGTTCGGCATCGAACCGCAGGAGGAACTGCGCTCGGCCCGCTCCGCCGAGGAGCTCGCCTCGCTGGTGCACCGCTCGGCCCTGGAGGGCGTGCTCGGATCCCCGACCGCGGCGCTGCTCGAACGGTCCCTCGCCTTCGGCGACCGCACCGCCGGCGACATCCGCACGCCGCGCGTCCGGGTGCGGTCGGTGCACGCCGACGACCCGGCCGCCGCCGTCATCGCACTGGCCCGCGAGACCGGGCTCTCCCGCTTCCCCGTCCTCGGTGACGGCGCCGACGACGTCCGCGGCCTCGTGCACGTCAAGCAGGCGGTCGCCGTCCCGGCCGAGCGCCGCGCGGAGGTGACGGTCGCCGCGATCGCCTCACCGCCGGTGCTCGTCCCGGACACGCTCGACCTCGACTCGCTCAGCGCCCGGCTCCGCGACCACGGCCTGCAGATGGCGGTCGTCGTCGACGAGTACGGCGGGGTCTCCGGCGTCGTGACGTTGGAGGACCTCGTCGAGGAGCTCGTGGGCGAGATCGCGGACGAGCACGACCCCGGCGAGCAGCCGGTCCGCCCGGTGCGCGCCGGCGTGTGGTCGCTGTCGGGCCTGCTCCGGGTCGACGAGGTGCGCGACCGCACCGGCGTCGCGCTGCCGGAGTCCGACGTCTACGAGACGGTCGCCGGCCTGGTGCTGCACGAGCTCGGCCGGCTGCCGGAGGTCGGCGACACCGTCGCCGTCGAGGTCCGGACCGAAGCCACGCCCGCCGACGCCCGGGAGGCCGCGACCGCGCCGGCCCGGCTCGCGGTGGTGTCGATGGACCGGCGCCGCGTCGACCGCGTCGAGCTGACGGTGGACGCCTCGTGAGCGACTCCACCGCGCTCGGCGTCGCCGTCCTGCTGCTCGCCTTCAACGCGTTCTTCGTCGGCGCGGAGTTCGCGCTGATCTCCGCCCGCCGGACCCAGATCGAACCGCGCGCAGCCGCGGGCTCCCGCGCGGCCGAGATCACGCTCGGGGCGATGGGCAACGTCTCGCAGATGATGGCGGGCGCGCAGCTCGGCATCACGATCTGCTCGCTCGGTCTCGGCGCCATCGGCGAGCCCGCCGTGGCGCACCTGCTCGAACCGTGGGTCGAGCGCGCGGGCCTGCCCGAGGACGCCCTGCATCCGATCGCGTTCGCGGTCGCGCTCACCGCTGTCGTCGCCCTGCACGTCGTGCTCGGCGAGATGGTGCCGAAGAACATCGCGATCGCCGGCCCCGAACGCGCCGCGCTCGTGCTCGGGCCCGCGCTGGTGGCCGTGGTCGCGGTGCTCAAGCCGTTCGTGGTCTCGCTGAACGCGATCGCCAACGCCGTGCTGCGCCTGCTGCGGATCCCGCCCGCCGACGAGGTGCGGTCCACCTACACGCGGGACGAGGTCGCCGAGCTCGTCGAGGAGTCGCACCGCGAGGGCCTGCTCGACGCCGAGGAGTACGAACTGCTCCACGGCGCCCTCGAGTTCGAGGACCGCTCGGTCGAACGCCTGGTGATCCCCGAGTACGCATTCAGCACGGTCTCGCGGTTCGCCACGTGCGGCGACGTCGAGGCCCGCTGCGCCGCCACGGGGTTCTCCCGCTTCGGCGTCCGGAACGACGAGTCCCTCGTCGGCTACGTCCACGTCAAGGACGTCCTCCGCGACGCCGGGCCGGACGAGCCGCTGCCGGCCGACGCGATCCGTCCGCTGGTCCGCGTGCCCGCCGACGCCCCGCTCTCCGAGGCGTTGCGAGTTCTGCAGGCTGCCGGGAGTCACCTCGCCGCCGCGACCGACGCGACGGGACGCACCATCGGCGTCCTCATGCTCGAGGACGTGCTCGAAGAACTCGTGGGCGAGATCCGCGACTCCAGCCGCCGGACGCCCGGCGCCTGACGTCCCCTCAAGCTGACGAGTCGTCAGCGGTCGTCGGACAGGACCGGCTGCGGGAGGGTTCCGGCGTTGTGCTCGGTGAGGACCCAACGCGGGCCGGTGTCGCCCCCGGGACGCTCGGACAGCACGGACCAGCAGCAGTTCGCGAGCCCGCCGAGGACCTTCCACTGCTCGGGCGGCAGGCCGATCATCTGCGCGATCAGGACGCGCCCGGCGCCGCCGTGCGTCACCGCGACAAGCGTGGCCCGGGGCGGGAGCGGGGCGAGGGCGTCGAGGACGGCGGCGACGGCCCGGTCGGCGACCTCCGTCATGTGCTCACCGCCACCACGGCGCTCGAGGCCCCCCGCGAGCCAGGCCGCGGCCTCGCCCGGGAACAGCTCCTCGACCTCGGCGCGGGTCCGGCCCTGCCAGGTCCCGAGGAAGGTTTCACGCAGCCGCTCGTCGAGCGCGACCGGAAGCTCCGTCACTTTCGCCAGCGCCTCCGCGGTCGCCCGCGCCCGGCTGAGGTCGGAGGACACGATCGCGGTCGGGGCCAGCGCCGCGAGGATCTGCGCCGCTCGCGCGGCCTGCTCGATGCCGGTTGCGTCGAGCTCGACGTCGGACTGGCCCTGGAAGCGGCCGTCGAAGTTCCAGGTCGTCTGGCCGTGCCGCCAGACGACGATGCGCCGGCGCGCGCTCCCGTCGTGGTTCACGTGCGTCCTGGTTCCCCGTCAGTCGCCGGCCGCGCGCAGCCGGCTCATCCGCACGGCCTCGGGCAGCTCGATGCTCGGGCAGTCCTTCCAGAGCCGCTCGAGGGCGTAGTACATGCGGTCCTCGGTGTGCTGGACGTGCACCACGATCTCGGCGTAGTCGAGCAGGACCCAGCGGCCCTCCCGCTCCCCCTCACGACGGACGGGGCGCTCACCGAGCCCCCGGAGCCGGTGCTCGATCTCGTCGACGATCGACTTGACCTGCCGGTCGTTCGAGCCGGAACAGAGCACGAAGATGTCCGTGATGAACAGCTGATCACTGACGTCGAAGGCGAGGATGTCGTCGGCGAGCTTGTCGGAGGCGGCCTCGGCCGCGGCGATCGCCAGTTCGACTGCGCGGGGTGATGCGGTCAACGTCCTCGAGTTCCGATCGGGGCGCCAGTGCGCCCGGGCCCACTCAGCATGCCACGTCCCGTGGGCGACCGGCCTTGCCTCCCGGGTCCGGCAGTGCCAGATTCGCTCCACGACGAGCCCCAGGGAGGTGCCCCGATGGCCACTCCGACCGCTCCCACCCCACCCGCACCCGGGGACCCCGGCCCGCCGCCGGGCGTCGAGTTCGAGGACCCCGTCGCCGCTCCCGTCCCCGCTCCCGTCCCCGCTCCCGTCCCCGCTCCCGTCACGGCTCCCGGCACGGCGGTGGACGCCGTCGTCGACGTGCTCGACGACACGTCGGACGCCCCGGTCGCCGCCGCCCCGGTGCCGGCGGCACCTCCGGTCCCGGTGGCACCCCGGTCCGCGCCGGCGGTGCACGCGGTGGGGCCGCTGTCCGGGATCTTCTTCGTCGCGCTGTTCCTGATCTCCTTCATGACGATGAACACCCCGGACGGGGACGCCTCGAACCGGACGTGGACCTCGTACTGGGAGGACAGCGGCAACCGCGGCCAGGGGATGACGGCCTCGATCGCGATGCTGCTCGCCGGGGTCGCGTTCCTCTGGCTGGTGGCGGCGTTGCGGCGCCGGCTCTCCGGCGCGGTCGGCACCGACGCGTTCTACGCGGCGGGCGTCGCGGCCGGGGGGCTGATGCTCGTCGCCGGCCTCGGGGCCGGGCTGATCCCCTTCGGGTACGAGCTCGGGGACACTCCGATACCCGACGACGCCGATCTGCTGCGGATGATCGACGGGCTGTACTTCGGGACGGTCTTCCTCCCGCTGCCCTACGCGCTCGCCGGCTTCCTGATCCCGCTGTTCTTCGCGCTCCGCGGCGCACACCTGGTGCCGGAGTGGCTGCGGATCGCGGCCCTCGTCGTCGGCGTCGTCGCGCTGACCGGACCGTTCCTGTTCGTCGTCCCGCACGTGCTCTTCCTGCTGTGGACGCTCGCGGTCAGCGTGACCCTGCTGCTCCGCGAACGGGACGTGGCGGTGATGCCCTAGGGCGTGTTGATCAAGTGATCTGAGGGGAAGTTCGGCCAGGCTCGGGGTCATGGTCAG